>DAOVBK010000077.1 GCA_030670605.1 Candidatus Stahliibacteriota bacterium | reverse complement strand
CCCTATCTACGATAGGGCTTACTCGAAGAATACATAATTATTGTTCGAGTGAGCGCAACGCGCGAATCGAGAACCCACACTAAGGAACTTCTCGACTCACTACGTTCGCTCGAAGGGTAATCTTTGTTACTGTTCGAGCCTTGTCGAGCACGCTCGAACACTGATGGCATATGGCTGATGGCTAGTTGCCAATGGCGAATGGTTAGGATGGTTGCATGGTTTTATTAGTCCGATCGTCTTATTGTCGTATCGTCACACCAATGATTTGACTATCAGACCATACGACTATCCGACCATAGGACTAAATCTGTAGTGGCAGAGTTTACTCTGCGGCTATCTATTAGTCTGATTGTCTTATAGTCTTATTGTCGTATTGTCATATCAATGATTTGACTATCAGACTATCCGACCATCCGACAATGGGACTCATACGAGTTCTGTCGAGCACGCTCGACCACTACGGGATACAGTATCCATTAGTCGGATTGTCCTATGGTCGGCAGGTAGCTGGGGTCAGACCCCTTTTGTTTCTTGGGGTCTGACCCCATAGTTCATGGCACGGCTGCGAACACATGAACTGTTGACTTAATCCTAATTTTCCATAGAATATGACAAAGGAGGAAGAATGGTAGACGGGATGGAAAAGAAACTCAATCCAGGCGAAGTCCTCTTCCACGAAGGCGACCGGGGTGATGTCATGTATCTTATTCGCGAGGGCAAGATCAAGATTACAAAAGGCTCAGGTGAAGACGAGAAAGTCCTTGCTGTCTTAAAAGAAGGCGACTTCTTTGGCGAAATGGCGATCATTGACGGTTCGCCGCGGTCTGCGGGCGCAATAGGCGCGACGCCGGTATCGCTTCTTGTCATTGACAAGGAGACCTTCCAGGCAAAGATCAAAGAAAACCCTCTGATCCATTATGTCCTGGAAACACTCTCCCGTCGGTTGAGGGCAACGGATGAGCAAATACGGCTGCTCACGATCAAGAGCCAGGAACGAAGGGTCGTTGCATATATAATTACAAAGGCAAAAGAGACGGGGAAGAAGACCGACCAGGGTATTGCCATAAGCCCTTTTTCCATGGAAAATCTTGCTCACCTGACTGGTATTGAGCAAAGTAAGATCCAGATCTATACACAGAATCTTGAAAAGGCAGGCCTTGTAAAAATGTTGGAAAACACACTGGTAATCAAAGGCGTTGAAGACCTTGATGATTACCTGCGATATATTGCATTGAAGGAAAAATTCGAAAAAATATAACGCCGCCCGATTTCATGTGACGGTGTGAACCCATAATAGTAACAGGAGTAGTCACTTGAAAAATCGTCAAGAACATGAGACTCAACTGAAAGAAATAGGCACGCTGCTCGCATCGCCCGATGTGTTTAAGAATCCGAAAAAATATGCTTCGCTTTCGAAAAAATACAAAAAATTAGAACAGATTATCCAACTGTACCACAAGCATGATCAGACGCTCAAGGAAATCGATGATGCGCGAGAGATTCTGCAAAGTGACGACGAGCAATTGAAAGAAGTTGCTGCACACGAGATTAAGGAACTGGAAAAACAACTGCAGACTGTTGAAAGCGAAATCGACACCCTCTCCAATCCACAGTATGAAGAATACCAGAAGAATTGTATCGTGGAAATCAGAGCCGGCACTGGCGGCGATGAGGCATCACTATTCGCTGCCGATCTTTTCCGCATGTACACAAAATACGTGGAAAAAAGAGGCCTCACGTATGAAGTTCTATCTTCACACCAGAGCGATATTGGCGGGTTCAAGGAAATCATCTTTCTCGCTTCAGGAGAAGATGCCTACAGAGTTTTCCATCATGAAAGTGGCGTGCATCGTGTTCAGCGAGTACCGGTGACTGAAGCAGGCGGGAGAATACACACATCAACGGTAACCGTTGCCGTACTACCAGAAATCGAAGAAGCACAGTTTGAGATCAGCCCAAATGACCTCCGGATTGATACGTTTCGAGCTGGTGGCCACGGCGGCCAGAACGTAAACAAGGTCTCCTCAGCAGTGAGGATTACGCACATCCCAAGTGGCATGGTCGTTTCGTGCCAGGATGAACGCTCCCAGCACAAGAACCGCGTAAGGGCGATGAAAATCCTGCGTGCACGACTCGCTGCCCGGGAAGAGCAGAAGCGCGAGGAGGCAATACATCAAGAGCGAAAGCAGCAGGTCGGGACGGGCGAACGGAGTGAGAAGATCAGGACGTACAATTTCCCGCAGAATCGAATCACCGATCACAGAATCAGCTTGAGCCTCTATAAGCTGGATGCAGTGCTCGAAGGCGAGCTCGACGCCATAATAAAAAAGCTTGAGGAACATGAGAGAGGTCATAAGACGAGTCAGTAAGGAGTTCGGTATCAGCAGGGACGAAGCTGAACTGGTTGTTGCATCTCTGCTCGAGCAACCACGATTCCATATCTATTTGAATGGGACAATCGATACTGCCACACAGAAGACACTTGAGCGGAAGCTCGCACAGCTGAAAGAGGATATGCCAATCGAATATGTCACGAAGAGAACCCGTTTCCGAGAATATGAACTACATATCGAACCGGGTGTCTTCATACCGCGACTCGAGACTGAGTATTTCATTGACCTTATCGCTCAATGTTCGAAAGAACCTCCTTGTACGATCCTGGAAATAGGCACAGGGTCCGGTGCGATTGCGATCGCACTTGCTCACATTTTTCCGACTGCATTCATTGTCGCAACAGACATTTCGGAAACAGCACTGACGTGCGCGCACACCAATATTAGAAATCATGGGCTCGACACGCGCATAACCTTGATGCGCGGCGATATGTTTGATGCTCTGTCAGGACAATTTGATATGATCATATCAAACCCTCCGTACATACCGCATTCCCGCTTACCTGCGCTGCCGAGGAGTGTACGTAACTTTGAGCCACTGTCTTCACTCGATGGTGGCAAAAATGGTATTCAGTTCATCACGAAACTCATCGAACGTGGTGGAGATTTCTTAACACACAACGGTAGTATGGCAATAGAGATCGATGAAGAACAGGTGGACATCCTGCATGAACTCCTGAGCAAAACCCTATCCATGCCTTTCTCCTTTCATAAAGATTTGTTTAACCGGTTCCGTTATTTGCTCATAGGGAACACAGAAGTATGAAAAAAGTCAAGATCGTTACCAATATCAAGAAACCTGGCGCCAAGAGTATTGTGAAGCGGTGTGAACAACTACTTAAAGATAATGGTTTCACGGTAGCGCCAAAACCCGATTTTATCATTGCGTTGGGAGGTGATGGAACGCTCTTGCGTGCTGCGTATCTCTATGGTAGAAAAGGATTGCCTGTTCTCGGCGTCAATGTGGGTGGTCTCGGCTTCCTGACCAACGTAACCTTCAGCAAACTTGATTCCACGTTGAAAGAGATCAGGTCGAAAAAATACGTCTTCGAAAAACGTATGCTCGTGCAGGCACGATTCAATGGACGCACTCTTCAAGCGCTCAATGACATCTCCATCATCACCCGGATCCCTGGTCGTGCGGTTGAATTTTCTGCAATTATCAACAAGGAATATATCTGTCGGTTCATTGCTGACGGTATTGTTATCGCCACCCCGACTGGCTCGACCGCCTATGCACTTGCGACTGGTGGTCCAATCCTGCTCCCAGACACAGAAGCACTTATTGTGACACCAATTGCGCCTCATACACTCTCGGTGCGACCGATCGTACTACCGTCAAACAGCGTTGTTGAGATAAAGGTAGGTCAGAAAGGCAAAGCATCGCTCGTCGCCGATGGTCAACGTTCAAGGACCATTCGTAACCAGCAGGTCATCACCTTCAGGAAGGCGCGTGGATACATCAAACTCATTAAGCCACTGCATACAACGTTCTTCAACACCCTCCGTGAGAAGATGAAATGGGGAGGCAGAGAGCATGCTTAAACTCCTCAAAGTGAAGAACCTTGCTCTCATGGAGGATATAACGGTTGATTTTGAAGATGGTCTCACGACCGTCACCGGCGAAACCGGCGCAGGAAAATCAATGATCGTCGAGGCAATCGCCACGCTCTGTGGCAGCCGCATGGAGGACGTCCTTATTCGCAGTGGCAAAGATGCCGCCGAAGTCACCGGCATATTCCAGATACCGACATCAGTTCGCGAACGACTGAGGGAAACAGGGATAGAAGCGGATACAGAGATCATTATCCGAAGAAAGATTGAACGTGGTAAACGACAGAATGCCTACATCAATGATCAAATCGTGAGCATTAATCTACTAAAGGAGCTCGCGCAGGACATAATCGATCTCATAGGGCAGTATGAAAATCAATCACTGTTCTCTGCCAAAAACCACCTGACGTTGCTCGATTCCTTTGCTGGTGTCGATGATCAGAAAGCAACGTATCGTAGGAACTACAACATATACACAGAACTCAAAAAGAAAATCGAACAGTTAAAGGCTGCAGTAGTGCAGCGTGATGAAAGGATTGATTATCTAAAATACCAGATTAACGAAATAGAGAAATCAAACCTCAAACCCGGAGAAGAAGAGCGTTTAGAAGAAGAAAAGAAAATGCTCTTAAGTACCGAGAAAAGAGCGACACTTACATCCGATACAGTCGCGCATCTCTATGACGTTGAAGGGTCAGCAATAGAGCATCTTGCAAAAGTAAAAAGATCACTTGACGAACTTGCTTCATATGACACGTCACTCGAGAAAACAAGGAGGCGATTCGAAAATCTGCTTTGCTCGGTTGATGATATCTATAGAGAGCTGAGCAGCTACGCGAGTGGTATTGAATTCAGCCAGGACCGGCTCGATGAAGTAATTGAGCGATTAGATGCGGTCGGCAGACTGAAGAAAAAGTTGGGAAAAACGCATGAGGAAATCCAACAAAACCTTGCGAACATGAAAAAGGAACTAACACAGATTGAATCACACGATAGAGAAATCGCGAAAACCAAAGAACAGATTACAGCAATCGAACAGACGATAACAAAGCAGGCTGCTGAATTGTCATCGCGTCGGCACAAAGCGGCAATATTGCTCACGAAGAAAATACTTGCGGAACTCATACATCTCGGAATGGAAAAAGCTCAGTTCAAAATACAAATCACAGAAAAGAATCTGGATGAGAGCGGCGCGGATGATGTGGAATTCTACATTTCAACCAATCCTGGCGAAGAGCTGAAGCCACTACGAAAAGTGGCATCTGGTGGTGAAATATCGCGTATTACGCTATCGCTTAAGACGATACTCTCCGCCGTGGACAAAATTCCAACAATGATTTTCGATGAAGTTGATACAGGCATCGGCGGCAGGATTGCTGAAGCTGTTGGTGAACTCCTTGCCAAGGTGAGTCAGCAGCATCAGATCATCTGCATAACCCATCTACCCCAGATATCGATCTTTGCCGACAATCATATGCTCGTAGAAAAGGAGATCAAGGGCACACAGACATTCACAAAAGTCACCAGGCTCGATAGTGAAAAACGCAAAATGGAAATCGCGCGTATGCTCGGTGGAAAGAAAATTACACAAAAAACAGTCGAACATGCTGCAGAGTTCTTGCAGAAAGGTCGAGCCAAATAGCGGGGGTATAGAGCACATGACGAACGGAGCATCGACACGGAACATTATGACTGTTTCTAATGTCATCACCCTTTCGCGGCTCGTTCTGCTCCCCTTTATCGTCTATTTTCTGCTTGTAGACAAGCGCATAACCGCGTTTGTGATAATGCTCATTGCTCTGTTAACTGATGCAGCAGATGGGTTTCTTGCAAGAACCCTCCATCAGGAATCAGAGATTGGCAAAGTTCTCGATCCCGTGTGTGACAAAATATCGCTCATTGTCATACTGATCACGCTCTATGCCGTCAACGTAATTCCCCCGTGGGGAGTTATTATTATCATAGCACGTGACGTGCTTATTCTCATTGGTAGTTACGTTTTGTATCGACACAAATCAGTCGTTTTCAAAGCTAACCTCCCCGGCAAAATCACAGGAGTGATTTTCGCTGCGCTCATACTTGCGTTCACAATCAATCTCAACCGCCTCGGAGAAGTGCTTCTCTATATCAGCATCCCAGCCATTCTCGGTTCATTTGCCATATATCTCGGCAGATATATCAAAGCCATGAAAGGAGACCGATGAAGCCGATTTTCTTCACCAAAATGGAGGGTTCAGGTAATGACGTTCTCATCATCAATAATCACAGTGGCATCATTAATGAAACCGTACCAAGTGCCGACGTTCCAGAGTTTGTGAGGAAATTTGCCGACCGCCACCTTGGTGCCGGCTCTGATGGTGTGATTTTTGTAGAACAGTCAAAGGATTATCCCTTCGGCATGAAGTATTACAATAGAGACGGAACCGAAGCCGTCATGTGTTTGAACGGCGCACGATGCATTGTTGGCTACGCATACCGCTTAGGACTTATCAAGGAAAAAGGCAAATTTCTTTCCGGGGTGGGACCGTTGGGCTTCTATTACAAAAATGGCATAGTCAGCATTGAGATACAACCACCAACAGATATCAAACTGAATTTTGGCATTACGGCGAAGCGCAAGAAATTTCAGGCGAGTTTTTTACGGGTGGGTGTTCCGCATTGCATTATCTTTGTTGATTCTTATGACGACATTAATGTCAAAGAGGTCGGCGCGGCGATCCGTGGCCACAAAGATTTCAAGCCCGATGGCACGAATGTTAATTTTGTCAAAGTAGAGAAAGACCATGTGTTTGTGCGCACATATGAACGCGGTGTTGAGGATGAAACCATGTCATGCGGCAGCGGTGTCCTTGCATCAACGTACATTGCAACAAAACTGTTCCTTGCTGAGTCACCGGTTACCTGCAAAACACGGGGGGGGAAATTGCTGGTAACCTTGAAGGAAAAGCTCTACCTTGAAGGCTCAGCGAATTACGTGTGCGACGGCGTATATTACTATAAATAGAAAGGCAGAAGTAATCCCGATAGCGCTGGCGCGCAACGGGATGCTGATTTTTTCAACCAAATCATAGATTTGGGGAAAAATCGCAAAGGCAGAAGGCAAAAGTCAAAAATACCGCGTATGCGTGTATCTGGTGAATTGGGTCAGACCCATTGTG
>DAOVBK010000086.1 GCA_030670605.1 Candidatus Stahliibacteriota bacterium | reverse complement strand
TTTGCCGTAACCCAGACTGGGAATCAGGTGATCTCTATGTCACATTTTCGGACAATAGTGGCAGTACGTGGGATTCAACGGTGGCAATCATTGAAGACCCATTGAACCAGTCGACCTTGAGTTTTGTTCAAATGCCAGATGACACAATACGGCTGTGGTATGCGTCAAATGAGATAGATGATTACCAAATATATGCGGCATTCTCAACCGACGGCATTTCGTGGACCAAACAAGGACCAGTCGATCTTGGCTGGCAATCATGGGAACGGCATTCGCACATCAACTGATCGGGTGAACTGGAGCGACTCAGTACGATTAACTGTTAATCGTAACTCACACGACCCCTTTCCGAATGAGACGCCGGACAGTACCTATCTTGTGTATTATGCAAAAGCTGAATACCCTGCATACAATCTGTATCGCCGGCGCTCATTCGATGCAATTGACTGGGAGGCAGAGGAACAGATAACCGCCTCAAGCAACAACAACACACAACCACATTTTTTCTGTGAATTAGATGACATGTACCTCGCATGGGCGTACGCGGTCAATTATCCTGATGATCATGATGTCTATTTTGAGCGTTCTCCATACCTCGGGATTGCAGAACAAAGTACACATACAGAACAGAATGGAGCTATCGCACTCGATGTATACCCGAACCCGTGTACAGATGTGCTCACCGTGTGTATTAACACGAAAAACGGTATGCAATTAACGCAAACACTCTATGATGTTCAGGGACGAGTCCTTCATAAATCTATCACACCGACATCACTATATATGTATGATATCTCGAGGTTGCCAAATGGTGCTTATTTTCTGGAGGTCGACATCGGTGATGATTGTGTGATGAAGAGATTTATTGTCGTACGCTAGTACCCAATTTTAGTTTTTCTTATCACACCGCAATACACTTTTATCAATCGTGAAATGAACCGGCAGAAACTTCTCCACAACCCAAATGTTTGTACGCGCATGTTCGGTCATATCAGGAATCCGAATGCGGGCAGGCTCACCGGTCCGGGCAACTACTAGCGCCATGTAGGGCACGACTTGATCAACCATCCAAGAATCTATTGGTGCACCTGTAGCTATTTCTCGTTCAAGATCCCTTGCTGCCTCCTTACCAACATCCTCTGCCCGCTTTCCCCGTTTGCCAAGCACATCAGCACCAATCCTGCCATGAGCGAAGCAGGCATGGCTCGCAATAAAACAGCCAGGAGAATTCGCAGCCACATATTCGAACGTACTGTGGGCATCTGGTATGATCTTCTTGAAACCATCGATCATGCGTTTAGCCACGTGCGCGTTCTGGAGATGTGTTGATGCAATAGAAAGGACTTCAATGTTGTACGTATCACCACGTTCCATCCACTGCATCGACGTAATGTGCGCTGGCTGTACAGTCACCAAAACCTCACCTCCTCCTGCTGGATAGAAACCGTGACGTTTTAGCTCGAGATGCAGTGAACCACCGAGTTGCTCAAGAAGGTAGCAAAAGATGTGCTGAAAATAGAGCACTGTCGGACTGAACGGTACTGCCGTTCCCCCTTTAATGACAAACGTACACGCACGATCAGCATGGAGTGCAATCGGCAATAACGTTTGCAGAATTAGTGTTACTGAACCAGCGGTCCGTGTATCAATTGAATACTGCCCACCTGTGATTGTTCTGGGTATAAAGGTGACTTCCAAGGAATTCAAATGAAGGTCATGTAGTTCAGCTTCACACATCCTCCCCGCAGCAGAAATGCCCTCAAGGTGCTGGGGTCGCAATCCTGGTTTTTCTCTACCCTTGCGGATGTTATGTATACGTACCCCCTGTCGTGTTATACAAGAAAGCGCTACTACGGTTCTCAGAATCTGACCACCACCCTCTTGATAGCCACCATCAATTTCAATCATGGTGTTTGGCCAGTATGTTCAGACCCTTAGTCATGTCATCAAGATTCACATTGCCTTCCAAAAGGCGCTTGAATCCCCCATATTCTTGGAACATATCGGGCGCCTCCTGTGCGGTCCTACGGATTCTCCCAGTATGCCAGTCACATCGATGACAATAGGATATGCAGAAGGAAATGTGCATCTTCTTTTCCTGCTCATAATGCACGGTGAGTCATCCCATAAGACAATATGTGCAAATCAACAATAGTATTGATTTCTTGTGGTTTTTTGTCTTCCCGGATCGCCTTAACCCGTGCAAACCGAAGCGCAACACCTGATTCATACTTCGGGCTCTGCTGCACATTATTAAATGCTATTTCGACAACCACTTCAGGCTTCACATAAACTGTCCACTTGTCTTCTGAGACTTTTATCTGCTGTAGGTGCCTAGTGAACCACTCAAGCATTGTGTCGGTCATTCCCTTGAATGTCTTACCAACCATGAGATACTTTGTCCGTGTCTCATCAAGGATACCCAGATGAAGATTGGAAAGCCAACCTGTCCTTCTTCCACTACCCCATTCTGCCGCAAGAATAACACAGTCAATCGTATGAAACTGTTTGATCTTGAACCATACCTTGCCGCGCTTGCCTGCTTTATATGGCGAATCAAGTAATTTCACCATAATACCCTCGCTTCCCTTTTCCAGCGCGTGTGCATAGAATTTCTTGCCCGATGCCTTGTTTACGGGAACTACCCTCGGCGTTAATTCGTTTGCGTCCGTTATCATATCTGTCAGTACGCGCCACCGTTCTTTACACGGCAGACCCGTGATATCGCTACCATTGCAGTAGAGTATGTCAAAAAACTGCGGGACGACGTGGATTTTCTTTCTCATTGCATCGATATCCTTTTTCCGCGTCGTTCTTTTCGCGAGTATCTGGAATGGCAGCGGTCTGCCGTGACTGTCCACACCAATCGCCTCGCCATCGAGTATACATTCATCTGCCTTTATTCGTTGCCCAGCCTCAACCACCTCAGGAAAATGCATAGTGATATCCTTGAGATGCCGTGAGAAAATCTTCACGGTATCATGCTGTTTGTGAAGCTGCACACGAACGCCATCGAGCTTGTATTCCAGGGCAAAGCGGTCGTATTCCGTGAAGATTTCATCAACTGAATCAGCAATGTGGGCGAGCATTGGTTTGACCGGGGTGAAAAGCTGCATATTAATTTCCCGAATGCCAGCTGTTCCTTTTTTCATAAGATGGACGTACATATCACCGATATCAGGCATGCGCATGTACGCGTGTTCAATGTCAGTGTCTGATAGCTGAAAGAAACGCGCGATCGCCATCTTCACGAGTCCTTCTCCTGCACCTTGCTGGACTTCACCCTGAACGAGCATGACGAGAAATTCCCGCTCGTGCTTTGGGAGCCGCTGGAAAACTGACACGAGCACAAGGCGCTTCTGCCTTCCCCGCGCTCTACGTGCGCTCGTTAGTGCTTCATCTATGTCCATCAAACAGAGCTCTTTAGAGGGTCCGGCACCCGGCATGTTCATCAACGCGGACAAATCCTTCCACGCAATATTCAGTTTACCCTGCCGCGTTTTGCCAGCAACATAGTTCACACCGACTGCAGCTTCCTTCACGCTCAGTCGAGCAAGAAATTCTTGAATTATCGCGATTTTGTCATTACGTGCGCTCGCTGCCCGTATTCTTTGTGAATAGGCAACAAGCTCGTTGAATGTCATCTCTTTTCCCTACCTGTAGAATTTTGACATACGACCGTCTTTCAGTTTCCTTCCATGAGTCTGACAGTTCGGACAGTAGTATGTCTCTGAACCAGAGGAATGCACAGACAGTATTCGCGTCTGACACCGAGGGCATGGCTTGTTTTTCTTGTCATGAACTCTCAGAAACTCCCGCGTGTCAGACACTCCCCGCTTTTCCACCTCATCTATTGCCCATACAAGCACATCTTTAATAGCTGTGTACAATCTCTTTGTTTCACGACTGTCCATGTTTGCTGTCATCTTAAATGGAGAAAGGCGTGACGACCACAAAATCTCATCAGCATATGCATTGCCAATGCCTGCTATTGTACGTTGATCACGCAAGAACGACTTGAGCCGTTTGGGTTCTTTGCTCAGTAACTGGCTCAACCTCTTCTGTGTAAATGATAGGTCCAAAGGCTCAACGCCGACATTCAAATGCGCATCGAGCTTTCGCCGGGGAACAACGTATAAAGACACGCGCTTCTTGTGACCGCGCTCTGCAAGTTCGAGTACAGTACCATCCTTAAAGTGCACAACTGCTGCGACTGATTTCTTTACCCGTTGAGACGGTAACACAAAACCGAGCGTACCGCGCAGCATCAAATGTATAAGCATGACATATTCTTTCAGGAAAATAAGGATATACTTTCCCCTTCTTTGTACATCTGCGACGATGTCGTCATGAAGGTCATCCTTGAAGTAATTCTTGAGCACATACGGCTTTATAATTGTAAGAGCTCGTACTGTTTTCCCGGTAATCTGACGGCGGAGGTTATTTTTGATAACTTCGAGTTCAGGAAGCTCAGGCATACGCCATTATACAATAGACCGCGCCAAAAGCAAGGAACGAACCTGAAGAAACTATTTCAATTCTTGAGGAATACCCTGTGAAGAGTATGCCCTGAACGGCTCGAGACCAGCACGTTTCAATCTCCTCACCACGTGAGGGTATAGAAACACGTACTCTTCCTCGAAATCCTCACCAACAGAAGAGGCAATTGTCCGTAATCTTTCTTTCAAGAGCATGACATTCTTATCAGGACTGAATGACAACATAGCAGCCACATTGAACCGTATCTTATGTTTCTTAAGCAACGCTATTGCATCTATGATATTTTCAAAAGAGTCACCAATCGCTCCAGTCAAAAGTGAATGCTCTTCGGCATTTGTACCTTTGAGGGAAACCCGCACGTGCAGATTCTTGAATTGAGCAAGAGCCGTGACATAATCCACATCGAGCAGTGTCCCATTGGTCTCCAGAATAAAAAGATAGTTCGTCTTGTCAACAAGGCCAAGGAGTTCGAGCAGATGCTGTTTGCATAAGGTCGGTTCATTACCGCTGAGGCGGAGAAGTCGATACCCATGACGTGCGGCGCATGCGGTGATTTTATTGAAAATCTGCTCTGGTGTATAGAAGTGACCGATCTTTTCTGGATTGTCGCGCGGTTTATTGATCCAGCAGAATGCACATTTCAGATTACAGCCACAGCAGTCAGCCGTGGCAATGCCACCATACCAGCTCCCAGCACGCGGAACCCGATAGTACTTACGTAACCCGTCTCTTTCTACGAATGAACGAATTTCCTGTGCTTTCGCAATTGGATTAAATAGTTCCATGGTATGGTGTTACCTTTTTTTCAACTCAATGAATTACGAAGTATAATTGTTGAGTTCCCGCTGTCAATACGGCGATTTCAATTAGTCTGATTGTCCCATTGTCCAATCGTCCGATAGTCACACCAATGACCTGACCATCAGACTATCCGACTATCGGACGATTGGACACATATTCGTAGTTGTATAGTTGGATGGTCTTATCGTTCAATAGTTAACAATACAACAATGCAGCTATTAAACTATCCAACTAGGCTGTGGTGGCAGAGTTTGCTTTGCTAGTCAGTGGAGGCAGTCATCTTTGTTATGCCGACGCGGGAATCAGCAACACTTCGAAGAGCATCAGTTTTCTACTGATCGCTCTTGTGCCTGATTAGTATCATCGGAAAACAGAAGTCAGAAGAAAAACGGCAATACTTATGATAAGGATTGATGATATTCCAATGGGGACCCACACGGGTGCGATCCAGGGACGAGGTATAAGAAAGAGAACATCAATTGTAGTAAGTTTAGGCGACCATTTAAGCAAAAGATAAAGCGAACAATAATAGAACAGATCCCAAAAGGCAAAGGTCCAGAAAAAGACGACCATCTTATCAAGCCACGTGTCTCCGACCAGAAGAGCCAGAGTTACAAGCATCACTATTGTAGCTACTTCCCTTGTTTTCTCAATAAAAAGGTACCGCTTAGAAAACCTCTTGAGCCCTACATTGTTTGATTCTATGTCTCCAATTCCGAGTACTTGACGGAGATAAACCACTCCTACGCCCTCTACATAAGCCATCGCGATGCCAAAAAGAGCCAACAATAGGAATTTACCTACCATGAAATCTTCTTATACCCAATAACTGCAACTTAACATAATGCCCTATAGATTAGTTAGGTTGTGGATCAACATAGAGCAAATCATGGTAATTCCATATATGATTTGCTCTACCGATCTTCTTTCTTTCCATGTTTTTTCAATTACTATGATGAAAATTCATTAAAATCTATTTTCTGATTATCAGTCATTTCATGAACCTGTACATTATCCAATCTCACTGGTTTTCGGTTCAAATAGCGGTGCGGTTATTCAACCACTCCAGTATATTGCAAGAAGAATTCAGTCAGAGACCAGCCAATCTTCTGCATCTTCAAATCGATCAAATACCCTAACATCGCACCCACTGTCAACACAAATCGTAACTAATTTAGGTTAAAGAATAAGACTTTAAGCTTTCCATTCTGAATTTGCAGAGTTCGTTCTCACTCATACTTTAAAAGATTCTGCTGAGCAGACCATATGCTTCACGGCAATACTCCTTGATTTGAGGATAATTCTCAGAATGTTTTTCAAAACCTATCACATCTTTCAATGTTTCTTTTGCCCGTTCTTTCTCTTTTAATTCATAGAAACATTTTCCCATAAGAAGTTTGCACTGCGCTAAGTTTGCATAATTTTTATCATTGTGCACATTGTATTTGGAAAAAAGATCGCTACATAAATCAGCAGCGTTACGGTAATTTCTCTTTTTGAACTCCAATTCAGTCTTACTCCAGAGAAATGTTCTTGACTCTGGAT
>DAOVBK010000160.1 GCA_030670605.1 Candidatus Stahliibacteriota bacterium | reverse complement strand
TACAGGGCACAGGTTCATTTTCTATCCAGTGATTCCTGATTCCTCTTCCCTGCCTTGCTCTGCAAGGCGTAGAGCACAGCTCATTTTGCCAATGGCCTATAGCCACTAGCATATAGCCTATGGCAAAAGGTTGTAGATTATAGTAGAAATAGGGTGCGCGTCAAGGATTAATACACAAAGGAACTGCCGCCGATGAATTCTCTCAAAATGCTATTTGATGGTACATCACGTTCGCCAAGAGTACAGAAAAGACTCAAGAAGTCAACCAGCCGCTTTGTCTCTTCATACTCCGGTTCTCTCTTCTTAACGCGCTTGACAATGGAGAGGCATACGTTCCTCAGCACGGCCGGTTCATAGACGAGCGCCGAGTTGAACATCTCATCCGCTTCTTCTTGAGACGGATAAATATTTTTCTCTTCGCCTTTTCTTACACGGCTCCAACGGTTGAGTATTGTTCTAATATCAAAACCACGGAACTGTGTATCGCGGACAATCCTTCTGAGCATTCTTGTATCGGTCGTGGATATCCTATTGTGGTCATCGATATTAAGTTGTGTTAACGCACTAATATATATTTTGAGTTTCAACGGCTTCGGAATCCTCCTCGTAAATACTTCATTAAGGCAGTGAATGCCTTCCAGCAGAATAACACCGTTCTTGGATAGTCGCACTTCAGTACCCTTGTTTCGTCGGCCAGTCCGGAAATTGTACGAGGGCACCATAACCTTTTTGCCCTTGATGGTTCTCATAAGATGTTGGTTGAGGAGTGGCAGGTCAACGGCATCTATTGATTCAAAATCGAGTCTTCCATACTCATCGCAGGGGGTTCGACTATGGGGCAGAAAGTAGTCGTCTGCTTCAATAATCAGCGGCACCAGACCATTGACGTACAGCTGAATTGCGAGCCTTTTTGTGAAGGTCGTTTTCCCCGCACTACTGGGACCAGCAATTAGAATGAGTTTCTTCTTGCTTCGAACAATCCGGTCAGAGATGTAAACGATTTTCTTCTCGTGAAGGGCTTCTGTAATTTTGACGATTTCAGAACCCATGCCCGTCCGTATCGCGTGGTTAAGCTGACCGATATCGTTAATGCCGAGAATACGTGCCCATTCCCCATATTCATTGAATATCCGGGCAAGTTTTGGCTGCGGCTTGCACTCTGGCAAGCGTGACAAATCCTGCCAGGTTGGAAAAAATAATACGTATCCGGGTGGATATGTTTCAAGAGAAAAAATGCGCGCCGCGCCGGTCGATGCGAATGGTGGCATCACATACATGTCTTTGACATGACAAAGTGAATAGACCGTTATCCTTTTCTTTTTCGTATTTTCAAGGAAGATGATCTTGTCGCGTGATCCAACCTGTCTGAAAAGACGAAGTGCCTGTTCTTTGGTCATGGTTTTGCTGGTAATCGGCACGTCTTTCTCAATCAGCCGTTTCATTTCTCTTTCTATGTCGAGCATAGCACTGTGTGATAACTTCCTGTTCACGACAAAATAGAGACCTTTTGTCAGTGAGTGTTCGATTCTTAAACGCGCTCCCGGGAAAACTTTCTGCACTGCAACGAAGAGTACGAACGAGAGCGTCGACTGGTACCTACGCCACACGTTCAATTTTGTGAGGTCGCGGAGACCGTGTTCAGAATTATCGTGCATGCTACACCCGGGGGCCGAAGAGAGCAGTACCAACACGAATCATTGTTGACCCTTCCGCAATAGCAATCTCAAAATCCGATGTCATGCCCATTGATAGAATAGGAAGATCCCGATGATGCATCTCGCCGATCGTATTGCGGAGTTCACGGAGCATACGAAAACAGGATCGCGAGTTCTCTGCGTCCTCGATTGCCCACCCAGGCCCAATGGTCATTAACCCCCGCACGTTGATTTTTTTCAAATCTTGAATTGATTCAAAAAAGCTGATGAGTTCGTTCGGCTTCACACCGTATTTCGTCGTCTCCCCCGATGTATTAACCTCAATGAGGCAATCAACCGTGCGATCGGCGCTCTTTTCTATTACTTGGGCAAGATGAGGAGAATCAAGACTGTGGATGAGCGAGAATATTGTGAGTGCATCTTTGACTTTGTTCGTCTGCAGATGACCGACCATATGCCACTCTGCTTTCGCCCCCAACACTGCATACTTTCGCTTTGCCTCCTGCACGCGATTTTCGCCGATGATTTTGATGCCACAATCCAGTGCTTCAGCGATTCGTTCGACCGGTACCGTTTTGCTGACGGCGACCACTTCTATCGTTCCCGGATCGCGTCCAGCCGCGTCTGCGGTTTTCTTGATGCGTTCGCTGAGTTTGTTGTAATTCTCTGCTATGGACACACGTCTATTATATCAATGCATATTACTCTGTCAATCGACTCACAATTCTGTTCTCTTTGTTGACAACGGCGTGTAATTCATTATAATCAAGAGCGAAAGGAGAACCATGGCAAGAAAATGTGCCATATGCGGCAAGAGTGTACAAACTGGTTCAACCATCAGCCACGCTCACAATGTGACGAAGAGGAAATTCAAACCAAACCTGCAGCGTGTTCGCGTTAAGGTTGATGGCAAAATCAAAAGACTATTAGTGTGTACGAGATGTCTGCGATCTGGCAAAGTTAAGAAAGCATGATGTAAAAACTGGATGCACAAATTCCATCCGTTTGATTATCTCTTCATTCTTAGACCACTCATCTTAATCCCTTCGTGGAATTTCCTTCTCATCGGTACTTATATAGCCCGGGGAAAATCAGGTTTCACATTCGAACTTGTTCTTGGTCTCATCGTTTATACCTGTATTATGGGTGGAACATACATCTTGAATCAGATCACGGACAGGGAGACCGATCGTATCAATAGGAAGTTATTTCTCCTCTCCGATGGGTATGTTTCAGTCAAAGCAGCATATGGCGAAATGATTTGCTTGTGGATATTGGGTCTAGGTCTTTCTTTCACGTTGAATAGTCCGTTTTTCCTCTTTGTGGTGATTTCTTTAATCCTTGGCATACTCTATTCAGTACCGCCCTTCAAACTCAAGGGACGTCCTATTCTTGATACGCTCGCGAACGGTATTGGCTACGGTATGATCAACTTCGGTGTTGGCTGGGTGCTTTTCCGAGGTTTTGAATGGAGTATGTTCTATCGGTTCATGCCGTACTTTCTCAGTATCTGTGCCGTCTTCATTAATACGACTGTCATTGACATGGAGGGCGATGCCAAAGCCCATGAGCATACAACTGCACTCTTCCTGGGTGAACGTGCCGTAACCGTGCTCTCCACGTTGCTCATGGCTGCTGCTGTCATTCTGTCATCCGTGCTCAGGGATGTTGTTTGTTTAGTGCCTGCTGCCGCGTCATTACCCCTGTTCCTGTATGTCATGTTTTATGTGTTCATCAAGGGAACAACGAACAGACGGATGACCATTGCCTCTTTCCGATTACCCGGTTTGCTTTTCACCGTGATTGCGGGGATTCTATACCCTGCATACTTCGTCGTTCTTATCGTTGTGTTTATCGGAATGAGGTTGTATTATAAACATCGGTTCGATATGGTCTATCCGACGCTCGCCGGCGGATAGGAATACAGTAAACAGCATCATTCTTTGCGTGCAAACGATACTACCCAACCACCCCATCATTGACATTCTAACTAATGTCGGCTATCATTAAGCCATGAATATCATAATACCTGTTGCTGGTGAGGGTTTACGTCTACGACCGCATACCCATATTATTCCAAAGAGCCTTTTGTTCGTTGCCGGAAAACCAATTCTCGCACACATCCTTGACAGTTTCAGAGGTTTGAAGATCTCCAAACTTGTGATTGTACTTGGGGAAAAAGGCGACGCAATCATCGATTTCTGCAAGAAGTACCGCTACAACTTCAAGTTTGTCCATCAGGACAAGCGACTCGGGCTCGGTCATGCCATATATCTTGGCTCCAAAGGACTACGGGGACCAACCATGGCGTTACTCGGTGATACGATCATTGATTACGACTTCCATCGGTTCTGCCAGACCAGCGATAACGCGCTCGCTGTCAAGACAGTGGCTGAACCACAGCGGTTTGGCATCGTTGAAGTCAAAGGCACAAAGGTAACCGGACTTGTCGAAAAACCGAGCATGCCGAAATCCAATCTCGCGATTGTCGGTCTTTACTACTTTCAGAAAATTGAGCTCGTCAATAAAGCAGTGGATAACATCATGAAAAAAGGCATTAAGACAAAAGGCGAATACCAACTGACCGATGCACTCAAATATCTGCTCGAGAAAGGCGAAAATTTCAGTATTGTAGAAATAGACAAGTGGTATGACTGTGGCACATCAGCCGCACTCATCGATACGAACCGTTATCTTCTTCAAAAAACACATCACTTCAAGCCGAAGAAAAAAACGATCGTCATATCACCAGTATATATTCATGATTCTGCCAAGATTACGAATGCGATAATTGGTCCGCATG
>DAOVBK010000127.1 GCA_030670605.1 Candidatus Stahliibacteriota bacterium | reverse complement strand
GTGATTTGGTCCCGGGTCTCTGGTTCAGTCTTTGAAATATCATAATTCTGGCACCAGGGGCAGTCAAAATTGCATGACCAAAAGCCAACGGTAAGTGCCCGGGAGCCTGGATAGAAGTGAAAAAATGGTTTCTTCTCAATCGGATTGATTGAAAGAGAAGAAACATTGTCGTAGTTCAGTGTATAGATCACACCTTGGTCATTGACTTTTGTGCGACAGTGACCTTTCTCACCTTCAGTAATATGGCATCTCCGCTCACAGACAAGACATTGACCATCTTTCTGACACAATGCTTTGACCATAACAGATTATAGGTGCGGTCATTGTCAAAGTCAAATACCGAAGTCGAGCAAGCTCGACCACTACAGATTAGTCTGATTGTCCCATAGTCGTATCGTCTCATTGTCAATCCAATGATTTGACGAAAAGACGATCCAACCATCCGTTAGCGTGAGGCGTTTGGCGTTAAGCGTAGAGCAGGCGTCAGCGGCGTGTCTTGACATCCCTATGTTTTGCTCTATAATTTTTTCGTTATACGCGGGTGTAGCTCAGGGGTTGAGCATCGGCTTCCCAAGCCGAGGGTCGCGGGTTCGAATCCCGTCGCCCGCTTTGTGCGTTAGGAGGCGGTTTTTCAGGCTGAACAACACGTACAGCCTGATGTGAAGAGGCATTATGGTGCATACAATGGGTTCTATTATTCTAGTTATGGTTGTCTCCATGGGAACTGCAGCAGCGGACATGGACTGGGAAACAATGACAACAAAAGCCGCTGCTCAAGATCGCAGTACTGCAGTTGATTTCTTGGAACAAGAACTATACGCCTTGCAGTATGATGCAAATAGAACGGTTAAGGATTTCCTGAGGACACACTTTGCGCTCACCAAGCGATTGACTGATGTACTCCATGATAACCAAACTATACAGCAGAATTACCTGACTGATGGTGGTATTGAATATGTCGGCGAAGTCAGAATCGCCTCAGACGTGTTGTCAGTACTCATACCCGCGACTGAACCAGTACTGCTTGTCGTTCCCATGCTGTGTCCGTGCTGCGGTCAACCATGGCCATCAGGCAAAGCAGTGCCTGCTGACCATGAATTGGTGCCACAGGAAATAGAACCGACACAGTATTCGGGAATCGTCATTGACTGCCGCGGCTTTCCGCTCACACCGTGCCTTTTCCCCAAAATATACAACGAGATTGACGAAGAAGTCTTCTCAATCAACTTTGCGGATTATGAACATCTTGTGCAAAACGGTTTGATTCTCTACACAACACAAGAGGTGCACGGCCACCCCCGGACTGGTGATAATCCCTTGCGCATACAGGCGAAGGGCGTGTTTGGCAATGCCCCCACCGATATCAAAATATCTTCCTTTGATGCACGCCGTATACACGGCTCAAAGCATAATCTTCAGCTCCTCAAAGAATGCCGCATCGCTATTATTATTGGACCGTAATCATCATATTGACATCGTGTGCGCCGTTTCTTCGACGACAGAGCGCATTTGAAAAGGGAGTTGAACGCTACCAACAGTCGAGTTACGAGGAAGCGGTTCACTACTTCACGGATCATTACAATAAAAGTCCCAATGACACAACCACCCTCTTCTATTTGCAACACTGCTACCGCATCCTTGGACAGGGTGAACAGGAACTCGCCGTCCTGGAAAAACTCGCGCAACTCGGCATTGGTAACGTAAATGTTTATTTAAATCTCTTCCAATATTACCGTAAAGCATCACGCCATCTTGATCTGTACACAATGCTCGTCACCGTTAAACCATCGGTGGCAGAAGCAATTGACCAACACTATGTTCTTACCCGCCGCCTGTACGCACAACTTATTACTGGAGCCTCTGGAAAAACAGTATCCGATCCAATTGTCTATGCGGCCTCAGAAGGTTATATGACGATTTTTCCTGACGGTACATTCCGTGACCATGATACAATAACGAGCGGTCACCTCATTGTGCTTCTCGACCGACTCATAGAGCCAATCTACCCGAAGGATTTCTTCGGCGTGAAACACATCTCTGATCACTCATTTCTCTACCTGCCCTACATGAGACTCGTGAATCTCGGTATTCTTCCATTTGATGCTGACATAGAGCCGCACGCTCATGCAGCGACAACAGTAGCAGCGCACGCCATCGGACGTTTGAAGCAACGGGGTGTCATTGACTAAACTAATCGACCGGTATTTCATAAAAGAATTTATTCCACCATTTTTCTTTTCTGTCTTCGCTCTGACGTTCATTTTGTTAATGGACCAGCTGTTCCGGCTCATTGACCTGTTTGTCCGAAAAGGTCTTCCCTTTGTCATTGTCGGGCAGATACTCATTAATACGATACCGCTCATACTATCATATACCGCTCCAATGGGACTGCTCGTCGCCGTCGTTATGAGTTTTGGCCGGTTAGCACAGGACAATGAAATCCTTGCACTGAAGACAAGCGGTCTGACATTTGCACGAATAACGAGAACGCCACTTATTTTTGCATTCTGTTTCATGATGATTCTTGCGTTTTTCAACAACTTCATTGTGCCGGAATCAAATCACCGGGTCAGAAATCTCATGCTTGACGTGTCGCGGAAGCGACCCGCCGTACGATTACCTGAAGGCGTGTTCACAAAGGATTTTACCGGTTATACGGTCTATGTTGGAAGAAAAGACGAACGCACGTCAAAACTCTTCGACATCACGGTGTATGACCGTGGTGAAGGTCTCATGATAACCGCACCGCGGGGCGAACTCAAAGATTTTGAAGAAGAAGGCACACTGCAGTTCATCCTCTATGACGGAGAACTCCACCAGCTCATGGAAAACAAACACTATCAGAGGACGAAATTTGATAAGCAAACGATCAACATGCAGATCAATACTGAAATCGTTCGCAGAGAACGGAAGCAACGACACCAGAATGAATTGAACGTCGTTGGCCTCAAGAGGGTCGTTGACAGCACCTACCAAGAAATTGAGGAACTCAAGCGCGAAATCTCCGAGATTGGAGAAAATGCAGTGACCCAGTATGTGAATGGTGAGATAGAAACGCTCGACGCTGCACGCTTTGATATAGAAAAAAGACTCAAACGCATCACCGGCAAAACACGCAAGGCATCACGGTATCTGGTTGAACTACATAAAAAATTCTCTCTCGCATTCGCCTGTATTCTGTTTATTGTCATTGGTGCACCACTCGGCTATTTGTTCAAGAAGGGCGGCATCGGTGGCGTTATCCTGGGGATTTTGCTTTTCTCGTCATACTACATACTTGTTCTCAGTGGCGAAGAATTTGCAGACCGCAGGGGATTCTCACCATTCTGGGCATTGTGGCTGCCCAATGTTATCCTGCTGCTGTGTGGTCTCTACCTGTTCTATGTCGCGTACTACGAAAAGCATCCATTCAAGCACATCTTCAAATGAAGGTCGTCTACAAATATATCATCAAGGATTTTTTCAAATATTTTATTCCGTGCCTCGCGGTACTCGTTTTTATCTATATTATCATGAATCTCTTTGATAACCTTGGCAAGTTCCTCGCTAAGAATGTGCTTGTTGTGGATATTTTCCTCCATTATGTTTATCTCACACCGTCATACATTGTCTTGCTCATCCCCATTGCGGCAATTATGGCGGTGTTTTTTGTCTTCGGTACAATGACCAAGCATAAGGAACTTCTCGCCTTGAAAACAAGCGGGCTTAACGTAAATCGCCTCTTCTCACTTATTTTTGTTATCGGCGCGTTCCTTGTCGTGTTCACATTCGTGTTTCAGGAAACTGTCGGCGTCTGGGCACAAACGCAGAAATATGAACATCAAAAAGCGAAGATTGATAAACGGCCGAAAAGACCGGCAACACGCAGGAGTAATTTCTTCTATCATGGTGAAGACAACTGGGTTTATCATATCAGGCGACTCGACGCAGTGCGGAACAAGATGGATGCCGTTATTCTGTGGCAGATATCACAGGACAATAAAATCCAGCGACGGCTCGATGCCAACTACGGTTTGTACGATAGCATCTGGATATTCCATAGTGTTACAGAACGAGAATTCGACACACTCGGCAACGAAACCGTGATGACGTATGCAGAGCTCGGCATGCCGGAGTTGCAGGAAAAACCGCAGGATTTCTTGAGAAGAATGAGGCCACTTGAGGAAATGAACGTCCTCGAAATAGACCATTTTGTGAAGAAAAAGCGCCGTGCAGGTGAAAATGTTGCCGAGGAAGAGGTGGAACTTAACTATCGATTCTCTTATCCCATGATCACTCTCATCCTCCTGCTCATCACACTGCCGCTTTCTGTTGTCTTGCGAAAGGGTGGCATTGCCATTGGCTTGGGTTTGAGTGTTGCCATGGCGTTTGTGTACTGGGGACTGATCCAGTCCTTCCGCGCGTATGGTGTCGCTGGGGTCATTAACCCGCTCGTGGCACTGTGGTTTCCCAATGTTCTATTTGCCATCGTCGGCATTGTCCTCATTCTCAAAGTACGCCGATAGCTTTCGCGGCTGATGGCATATTGCATTAGTCTCATAGTCTTATTGTCGTATTGTCAATTCACGTTAAAGGGGACTGTCCCCTTTAACTAGCCTCGCTTGACAATGTTCTCAAATCTATTACAATACAATCGATGTGGTTCAAGAAGAAAGTAAAGGCAAAACCCGCGGAAAAACTGAGGTTCCCTGATGGCCTCTGGGTGAAATGCGAATCATGCGGCGAGATTTTGTACCGAAAGGAGCTGGAAAAACAGCTTTGGATCTGTCCGAAGTGCAATTTCCACTTCCGGATCAACTGCCGCAACTATATAGCACTGTTACTCGATGATGCGGCATTTGACGAACAAGACGCACACCTAGAGGCGCGCGACCCATTGGACTTCCCTGGCTACAAAAAAAAGCTGAAGGATTCCCAGACGAAAACCAACATGAAAGAGGGTGTCGTCTATGGCTTTGCGGGAATCGATGGCATACCTGTTGTTTTTGCCGCAATGGACTTTCGATTCATGGGCGGCAGCATGGGGTCAGTCATCGGCGAAAAGATTGCACGGGCAATACGCGCTGCGCGGGAAAAGAAAATGCCTCTCATTATTTTATCAGCATCAGGCGGTGCACGAATGCAAGAAGGAATCCTCTCCCTCATGCAAATGGCAAAGACGTCTGCTGAACTCGCCCTGCTCGCACAAGAACATATCCCCTACATCTCAGTCCTCACCCATCCAACGACTGCCGGTGTCATGGCGTCATACGCTTCACTGGGCGATGTTATCATCGCAGAACCTGGTGCGTTACTTGGTTTCACC
>DAOVBK010000183.1 GCA_030670605.1 Candidatus Stahliibacteriota bacterium | reverse complement strand
AGGTATACGGATCATAGCCGACATAATGCGTTATGACTCTGTGTGTCCCCACCGGCACAAAGAGCACGGTATACTCACCATTTACATCGGTCGCCGCGCCAAGCTCGGTTCCTTCAACAATGACATCAGCACCGACTAAGGGCTCACCTGTCTCAGTATCAATAACTCTTCCGCGGACTCTGCCGAATTGTGCGGCAAACAGGAAAAGCCCAATGCACATCAGGCAAAGCAGTTTCTTCATCATACACCTCCATGCGTTACCAGTATGCTCACACATATCACCTTTCTTGTTGTGCTCGAAATATCGAATAATGAGCTTCATAAGCTGCCTTCCTCTCCTGCTGCATTATAGATGAGCATTGTGATAAAACCGTGAAATAGCAACACAGAGTACGCAGAGAAGTCGCAGAGAACGCGGAAAATCGTATTCGTGATTCGTATATCGTATTCAAACGATTACGACCAACGATAGACGAGTACGATGTCCTTTTGCCCTTTGCCTTTTGACTTGGCGCGTGTATTGCTATCGGGACTGTGCTTCTACCAGGGAGGTATATAGTCGCACTGTCTCTTCCTGTGGCTCAGTTTTCAGTTCTTTCTTGAGCCTTGTCGTGAGTTTTTCAAAATCGTGTTGTATCTCTTTGCCGCGACCTAATGCTGCATACATCTTCATGAGGCTACGGTGATACTCCTCATCAAAGAAATCTAGTTCAATCAACTTCTTGAACCAATTTACTGCTTCTTTCGGCTTATTATTATCAGCATAATATCGCGCCATCATGCTGAGACACTCTTCGTATAGATTCTGATGGTGCCGTCTTTGCTCCTCTGCCCACGGCTCATACCATCCGGCGGCAAAATCATCCCGGTAAATGTCTAACGCGTTTTCCAACGTATCCCTCAATGCAGCATCCTGAGCCTTGAGTTGTTTTGCTTTGTTGATCAGACGTTGAAACTCCTCACTATCAATCCAGACGGATGATTGAGCCGATGGATAGAAAACCCCTTTGCTCGAGATGATCACATCATCCGTCTTATCCACGTACGGTTTCACCGTCTCCCGAACATACTGTACTGCCTTTCGGAGATTATCACTACCACTCGACGGCGTGGCATCAGGCCATAAAGCCTCGATGAGTGCCTCACGTGTTGCTTGTCCAGTTCTGTGCAAAAACAAATAACAAAACAGCTTTTTTGCCTTGACCGTACGCCAGGCGCTATCAGGAACTTCTGTGTCGTCGATGAAGATTCGCGGTACGCCGAAGAATGTAATATCGATCCAGTGAATACCCAACTCAGATTTCTTGATCGCTGAGACAATGTACTGTGCATTCTTGTTCTCTTTTCGGATATACTGTAGCATCCATGCCTCATCCTTAAGCATCTTGAGTAATAAGTAGTCATAACCGTTAGCACGGCTCAATATAACCGCCTCATCGAACATTTCAAATGCTTTCTCTAAGTTTCCCTTCATATAATATAATTTACTAAGCTCCTGTATGAGCACGAATGAATAGTATTTGTGATGTAGTTTTCGCGACAGGGTTAAAGCATCAACAAGCGTCGATTCAGCATCTATGTACTTCCCTTGGGCAATCCGCAGCTTCGCATCGGTTAGAAGAAGCGGTATTGCTTCAATGTCCGTTTTGCTCCCCATGAGCACCCATGCCTTTGATAAATCCCTCTCGGCATCGCTGATTTTTCCTGAAACGATTTCGATATGACTTACTTCGTTCAAAGCCTTAATGATTCCTTGTACATGTCCGAGTTTTTCCGACATCTCCAATGCTTTTGCAGCGTAACTTGTCGCTTTGCTTAAATCACCAATTTCATGATACAGTAATGCGTAGCCAAACCATAAGGTTGACATTGACCACACATCATTGTACGCACCACAGATTCTTGTACCAGCATCCAGGATGGATTGTGCCTCTTTGCTGTAGCCCAAGAGCATACCAAAACGTGACGCATTGAAGAAACCCGCACCACATCCAGGGGTATAGTGTTCTTCAAGGAGAGGCACAATCTTAAATAAAACAGAATATGCTCGATTCAAGTTACCGGAACGGAATTCATTCATACCCCAGTTATTGAGTATGCTCGCCTCAAGTGACTTGAATCCATTCCTCTGCGCTATCTTCAAAGCTTGTTGGAAATATTTCGTCGCAATGCCAAGATGCTTCCCGCCCACGGCTGTGTGCACAGAGCCAATTGAATTGAGAATTGCCGCCCGGGTCAGCTGCGAACTCACAGGACATACGTCCAAGGCCTTTTTGAACCACCGTTTTGCCGCGTCGAACTTACCAAGATTGAGATACATGCCACCAAGCGTGTAAAGGGCATCGGCATACTTTTTCTTGACTCTCGACTGTTTCTTGAACAACTGCACTGCACGCAAGCAATTGTTCTTTGCTTCATCAGGTCTGCCGACGTACATCAACGACTGCGCGTAGGTCATGAGCAGAGACGGACGTTGCTGACGGAATGACTTTGGTATCGTTTCAATATTGGAACAGAGAATTCCGCTTTTCCCCTGTGCAATTAGTTCCGCACCGATGTTCTGTACGATGTTCGACGCTTTTGTGTAGTGCTCTGACTGCAGGTAGAATTTCAAAGCCTCTTCTACCTTGTTTTCTTTCACATAGTAATCGCCAGCTCTCCGGTAGATTCTTTTTGTTCTCCGTTTATCAGTTATTTTGCTCGTTAGAAAATCCCGAAAAAGATTGTGAAACCGGTATCCGACACCAGGGATCCTCACAAGAAAAGCATTACGCGTCGTGAGATCGTCCAGAATGTCGGCGGAATTGCGTCGTTTAGTTGTTGCATCACACAATTCTGGTGTTAGCCACTCCAGTGTTGCACAATCAATGAGGAATTGTCTCTTACTCTTTGGTTCCTTGTTAAATATCTCTTCGGCAAAGTAGTTAAATATATTCGATTGTGACCGGTAGTAATCTTCAAGTATTTTGCGGATATACCCTGAAGACTCCTCATCCTCAAGGTAGTCGGCTGATTGAAGGATCAATCTGAGACTCGTTGGCCAACCCTCCGAGTGCTCGCGTATCCAGTCAAGTTCGGACTCTTTGAGCGTTCCGGAATATGCCATGCTGAACAAATCTCTGATTTCATCTTTCGTGAAGCGCAAATGCTGGTTTCCCAGCTCAAAGATCTCACCGCGTGCGCGCAGCTGTGACACTGAGATTGGTAGTGCAACACGGGAAGTAATAATGAGATGCAAACGTTCCGGCAGGTGATCGAGCAAGTAGACGAACATGCTCTCTATTTGTTCGGACGGATACAATGCATGATAATCTTCCAAAATAACATAGAGGTCGTCATTAACGTGTTCTATAATTTCATTGATGAATGTCCCAACTATGATGTTTACGTAACGCTGCGGTGCATTAAAAAACTGCCCTAATCGTTCAGTCTTTGTGCCTAACTCTGGATAGAGTGTCCGCATTCCAGCAATAAGATAACTAAAAAACACAGCGGGTGCCGCATCACTTTTTTCCAGATGGTAATATATATAAGGAAACTTCTTGGTAGAAATAAATTGTGATAGAAGTGTTGTCTTACCATATCCTGCACCAGCACAGAGTGTGATGAGTTTCTTGTTCATATTCTGCGTGAGCAAATCAATAAGACGTTGCCGGTGCAGTGTTTTGGTTTTTATCTGTGGCGCCTGCAGTTTGCTCTGCAGCACGAATCCTTTGCCGCGTGCCATTGTCAGATACTAATGGAAAAGGCCTAAATTGTCAAGAAAAGTGACGTCGTATTCGTGATTCGTATTTCGTACTCGTTATACGAGATGCAGGATACACGATACAGGATGCAAGATGCATGATGTTATTCTATGATTTGATGGTTGTATCGTTGTATAGCCTTTCGAACTATCAAACAATTCAACGATGTAACTATCAAACTATGCAATTTTATTAGTCTGATTGTCCTATTGTCGTATTGTCACTCCAATGATTTGACTATTGGACTATCCAACCATCCGACCATGGGACTAAGTGTGTAGT
>DAOVBK010000090.1 GCA_030670605.1 Candidatus Stahliibacteriota bacterium | reverse complement strand
ACGCGACCAAGTCAGCATCAAGAACTTACTCGGCTGCTTCAGCGGGAAACAGATTACTCAAATCAGTGCTCACGGTCTGGAACTCTACAAGAACATGCGGAAGAGCAGAGTGAAAGCTGCGACAGTCAACAGAGAACTTGCATGTATCAAACACATGTTCACAAAGGCGGTCCACTGGGAATATCTGAAACAGAATCCATTACGACTCGTTCGACAGTTCAAAGAGCCACCTGGTAGAGTACGCTATCTTTCCGAAGCGGAAATCGAGCAACTGCTTGACTGTTGTCCGAAACATCTGAAACCAATTGTCATTACAGCACTGAACACGGGCATGAGAAAAGGTGAGATCCTGAATCTCAAATGGTCTGATATAGACCTAGTGAAGCGAATGATCAAGGTAACGAATTCGAAGAACAATGAATCGCGCTATGTTCCAATCAATGATACGTTATTCGCTACGCTCACTCAATTACGCAGCAACGGTGAAAACGACGGTTCTGTATTCGCTTGGAAAAACGGTAAACCGATTAAGAGAATAGATAATGGTTTCTACAGAGCAATGAAAACAGCAAATATCAAGGACTTCCGGTTCCACGACCTGCGACATACGTTTGCGTCCTATTTGGCTATGAACGGGGTAGATATTCGCGTAATACAGGCACTGCTCGGTCACAAGACGATCGCTATGACGATGCGGTACAGCCACCTCGGAAGTGAAACGCTCAGAGCGGCAGTTGACAAACTGAAACTCACAGGATATAATGGATTAGAAGTTGGCACAAATCTGGCACAAACGGAATCTGTAGAAAAGTAGGTTTCCGCAAAGCGTTGTGGCACTTGACGCCGGGGTGATGGAATTTGGTAGACATAGCGGACTTAAAATCCGCTTCCCAATCTTTGGGAGTGCCGGTTCGAGTCCGGCCCTCGGCATTGCACAGCAGAGCTGTGCAGGGAACAGGAAACAGGGAACAGGATTTGTTACACCCTCACGATTTGGCTTATGGCGTTTGGCATATGGCTAATTGAGAAGCGGACAGGATAAACACCCTCACCTTAATCCTCTCCCTCCACAGGGAGAGGAAATTCTTTTAAGGTACTTCTCGACTCTGGTGGCTACGCACCTTCGCTCGAAGAATAACAACGTATTCGTGATTCGTGAGTCGTACTCGTATTTGGAAATTTCCATGCGTTTCGACAGATGGATGTACAGGAAGAGGGAACATAATGAAGAGATATCTGATAGCAGATATTGGCAGTACAACCACAAAAGTTTTATTTGTCCAAGACGATAAGATACTAGCTCGTGAGGAGGCAAGAACAACGGTCGAAAAGCCGGAGGAAGATGTGGCAATTGGCCTTGCATTAGCAACACAGCTAATTACATACAAACTCAAGGAAGAAATCGCAGAACATGATTTGCTCTTTTCAAGTAGTGCAGGGGGCGGTTTGCAGATAGTAGCAATCGGTGTTACGAAAATCTATACAGCGAAAAGTGCCTACAATCTGGCATTGAACTCAGGCGCAATTGTCCTTGATACACTGGCTTTTGATGATGGTCGGATTCCATTAGAACGAATTCAATGTCTCGATCAAGCCAGACCTGATTTGATACTCTTCGCTGGTGGATTTGAGGATGGTACAATAAATCAACTAGTTGAAATTGCCGAACTAATCAGTTTATCCAAGATACATCCGAAATTTGAAATACGTAAACTACCGATTATCTACGCCGGGAACTCTTCTGCCTTGCCGTTTGTCAATGACATACTTGGCGACAAATTCTCCTTGCAGCCTGTACCCAATATCAATCCAAACCCTGATATTGAGAACTTTGCTCCAGCACGGCAGGCGATTCTTGATACATTTATAAACCACGTAATGTCGTCTGCACCTGGTTACAGAAGTGTATGTGATAGAGCATTCAGACCACCCTTACCTACACCAATCGCAGTTGAGAAGATTCTATCATTATACTCCAAGCGCGAAAACAAAAGGATATACGCCTTTGATATGGGTGGTGCAACGACAGATTGTTTTTCAATCGCTGAACATGTCACACGGCGAAGCGTCGCTGCTAATTTGGGTATGACTTATTCACTCCCACACGTGTTAAAACTATGCGGCATCAAGAAAATCATGTCCATTTTGGGGAAAGAATACAATGAACATGAGGTGCTAAATTTCATCGGCAATAGATATATTAGACCTGTAACAATATCTGAAACCGAGCATGAATTAAGAATTGAAGAGGCAATTGCCCAGACTATTATCGCTGAAGCGTTTAGGACACATCAGGACCTAGAAACGATGGATTATGATTTGGTTATTGCAAGTGGTGGTTTTATTGCGCATCACCCGGACAAAGACAAAATACAGCACATCATAGCAAAAGCGTTACGTCTCGGTTCTCATACATCAGTGGCAATCGATACGTCCTTTATCCTTCCTCATTTAGGCGTTCTTTCCCAGGTCAATGAATCTTTGGCAATGAAGCTTTTTGAAGAAAATGTCACTATATTATAATTCCCGAAATACCGCCACGAGAATCTCGTCCTTCCCAGGTGAAATATTGGTCAAGAAAGGCGAGAATGTTAGACCAGATACAACACTTCTTCGCGCTAATTATCGCGCAGGAAGACTGTGTATCATAAATGTCGCTCGGGATTTCAATATCCCGCCAGGCAACACTGGTAAATATGTATTGAAAAAAGAAGGCGACCGTGTGAAATGGTTAGAAACCATCGCGAAGAGGACAACTTTCGAAGCAATGAAGCAGATTGAATCTCCTGTAGATGGGATTATTGAAAGAATAGACTCTATATTGGGTGTCATAATAATCAGAGAAATCATAGAGAGGCCGGATGTTCCAATTATCCTTGACATTAAGGAAGAACTTGATAACTCTACAAAGAATTTCAATGAGTATATTCTAAAGAAAGAAGGGGAAAGGGTTGAATACGGACAAACTGTCGCAGGTGTTCGAATTATGTCTTATATACCATTCTACAGAAAAAAAGTCATATCACCTTGTGCAGGAAAAATCATAAAGATCGATTATACTAACGGAAAAATATTTATTCAAAAAGACATGCCTAAAACAGAAATGAAAGCTCATTATTGGGGACAGATTAAGAAAATCATACCTCAGTATGGAGCGGAAATTGAATTTGCAGGTTACACTCTGGAGTGTGCATTCGGTACAGGAGAAATTACCTGGGGCAAATTCGTTAATAATGCTGCAGAGATGGAAGCGAATATCATATTCTCGGATTATCTATCCCCCAAAGATATTAGTAGGATAATTGAGCATCGACCTGTTGGTATTGTGGCAGGGTCGCTTGATTACGAAGGAGTTGACCTTCTGGAAAGACACCATATTACCTCAATAATAATCGAAGGCTTTGGTCGATTGCAAGTTAACAAAGATTACAAAAGCCTATTAGCGCGATCCATCGGACGAAATATCATACTGAAAGCTTCAACACAAGTGAGAGCGGGAGTCATTAGACCAGAAATTGTTATTCCATCAGATGAAGAATTCTACAAAGGCATGAAGACAAAAGGCCAGTTCAAGATAGTATGGGGAAAACATTATGGCAAGAAAGGTGTGCTGAAGGGATCACCACACTATGATGAAATAAGATCAGGTACCAAAACCTGGTTGTGTGATGTATTATGTGACAATAATGAAGAAATCACTGTGCCTTATAATAATCTACATGCACTTGAATGAACCAACTGGTTGACATGTTTTAGAAAAGGGGGAGCTTATGCTCCCCCTCTGGGTGAGGGAAACTCTAAATACTAAACCCCAAACTCGAAGGAAGCCATAAACTCTAAATCCCAAGGAAAATCCAAATCACAATGCCCAATCTATGTTTGGGATTTCTTGATGATAATTGAACCAAAGATTTTTGTGAATTCAGTCGCCTCTTGTACGAGCCATGCTTGTTCTTTTTTGTCTTCTGCCCTTTTGACGTGTGCAAGTCTCAACCAATAGCGGCTCTCCTTTGCCTCTTTCCGGCAGATTCTTATCCGCATGACAAAATCTCTCTTGCCCAAAGACTCGCTTGCCTCTAAGTAATTGGCGCCAACAGAACCAGCAGATCTGACCAATTGTCTTCCTATTTCAATGTTGGGAATGGTTTTGGGTAGGCGATTGACAAATGAGATCACTCGTTGGACAAACCTGAATGTCCTTTGCTCCAGATCGAATATCTTCTCCTTCATACTCCCCTCCTTATTTTGTGATTTAGGACTTGAGATTTCCTTAGAGTTTAGAGTTTGGGGTTTGGAGCTTGAGGCGAAGGTTCACAAAAATGAACCTTCGCCTCGTCATTTTGTTAGCGGACAACCACAAATTTGCCTGATCTGTTTTGATTCGGTAGTTCGAGTGAGTAGAAGTATATTCCAGCGCTCAACGACTGGTCCACATGAATGTCATAGGAGCCGGCTCGCATTCTGTTATCTATGGGCGTCGTGACGCATCTCCCTGTACAATCATAAATCCGAAGCGTAACATCCATATCCTCGGGTAGACGCATAAGGAAATGTACATCGCCATGCGATGGATTGTGCTGCGGCGTGAACATCAGACCAACACCGCTCTGCGAATGCTCTTCTATACCAGAATAACCGATGAAAAAGTAGTACTCGTCTGGAGCGCCTTCGGGATCGACCGATATGTTTGCGAGTGAATCGCGTGCTTGTATATAGTAATGGACAGAATCCTCAGGACCAACTGCTGGTATTGAATCAACATACCATCCTTGCCAAACGTTGGTCATATACAATGTCGCCCAACTAGCGCCCGAACCGATTCTGTGATGTAGGATTACATTGTGCACACCGGAAATATCTGTCGCATTTGTCCGGATCTCGAATGGTCCAGCATAGCTCGTGTCTGGCCACTGTGTAGTAGAATCGATGACCGGTCCGATGGTATCCACCAGAACATTGGCAATGAATGCGTAGGACACAGTGGGCGCACCAGGAGGGTCAACCGAAGCATTAGTCCACGCATCAACGGCTCGTACGTAGTAGCGCACTAATTCATCATATTCGGTGACCGCTGGTATTGACGTAACATACAAATCGCCTGTTCCCGTGGCCGTCATCTCCAATACTTGCCAGTTAGTATCAGCCCCTATTTTGTATTCCAAGAAAACGTTATCCACGCCAGCCGGAGCGTCAGTGATATTTGCGAAGACCTCGAACGGTCCAGCAGAGTCGGTGTCTGTCCACACAGTAGTTGATTCAATAACAGGTGCTGTTGTGTCATTCCAGAATAAACGAATTGTAGAGTCGGGATTCTGAGAGAGATAGTACGATGCATGTCCCAGTGTATGCGCAGTGCTCGTGTCCGGACGGGCAACCAGTTTGTACGCTATATAGGTACGACGGCTACTGTTGATGTTGGTGGTCATTGATTCGAGCCGGTAATACGTAGTCGTATCACCGAATCCACCTTGAACAGGGACAAAGTCAAGCTCCCGGGCAGACGGTCCATTGAATGCATCAGGAGTGCCGGTGTTCGTGGTGTCAGCCCAAATCCAGTAGCCGAGCACATCGTAATCAGTCTGGTCCATCCGTCGTGTTTCTGCAGGATTCGGGATTTTCACCCAAATCGTATCATCTGCACCGCCACCAAGACCTGTCTTATAGACGATCGGTTTGGGCAACGGCCGCAACGTGTCATTTGGAGACAACGTCTGGGTTGTCTGTCCAGCATCAATTGTATCTGAGAACAGCCAGTAGAACCCGGTGTGGTTCACATTGCTGCCATAGGAGCCAGGGTCGTTTGCGTATGCAGAATCCCATGAACCGAAGGCGATAACTGTATCCCCGTTTTGCCAGCTGGGGAAATTCTCGATTTGTGCAGACCACTGTACTGTGTTCTGTGCCGGTGAATGCACGGTTGACGAAGTTGATGCATCCTGATCAAGAACATGGGTCTCTGCATGATACAAATCGTACACAACCCACATCACTCCTTGCTCATCCAAACCTGCTGGCCACGCCTCAACTGTCTGAGTAAACGTGTGCTGAAGGTCAGGTAGGTAATTGGAATTCCGGGATGAGTAGAACGTTGAAAACCCGGGAATAACACCCGGCGTCATCGTTGTCTCAGGCCGGGCGACAATGTGATACGCATGAAAATGCATCCACGTGCCTACGCTAATCACATCCATTGGGTAATATACATATTCTGTAGTATCACCAACGCCCCCTTGGACTGGTACGAAACCGACCTCTATATCATAGGAGTTCGGTGTACCCAAGCCGGTCGTGTCGGCTATGAGCCAATAGCCAGCAACATCATAATAACTCTGGTCCATCCGTCGTGTTTCTGCAGGATTCGGAATCCTGATTCGAACAGAATCGCTCTCACTGGCTTGGGCAGCGATAGGTTTCGGCATCTGCCGCAGGGTATCGTCAGGAAGCCAGGTCTGCGGTTGTACTGTCGCATCCATTGTGTCGGAGAACAGCCAGTAGGACCCGATGTGGTCAGGGTTGTCGCCATATGTTCCAGGGTTGCTTGCATAGGCTTCGTCCCACGAACCCATCGTGATAATCGTGTCTCCACCAACCCACATATGCTCAGTGAAGTTACCCGCATTAGCAAACCATACCATGAACTGGTCAGCCGGAAAGAATGCACAGCCGGAGCCAAGCGAATTCTGATCAAGATA
>DAOVBK010000194.1 GCA_030670605.1 Candidatus Stahliibacteriota bacterium | reverse complement strand
CAGACACAATTGATATCTATCAGAAAGACTTAGGAGATTTCCTGGATACAGATTTGGAAAGTCATAAGAAAGAAGCAGGCAATGCCTATAGATCTGGCAACTACGAGCAGGCAGCACGATACTATCTAATGGTGTTGAGATATGATATCCACGATGCTAACTCGCTCTACAATCTTGCTTGCTGTTATGGTCTTTTGGATCAAGATGGGCTCGCGGCTCAGTACCTCAAACGAGCAGTGAGAGCGGGGTTTGACGATATCAAAAAGATAAGAAGTGATCCTGATTTCGAAAAAGTGAGGGGAAAAGAAGCATTTGACGCGACCGTTGATAGCATCGCCTCGGAGATCGAGAACAAAGAAAGAGAACTTGGAGACATCATATATATTGATAATTCTGCACTCTTCAGGTGCCGCATACGTCTGCCTGAGGGCTATGATTCCCAGAAGAGTTATCGGCTCGTGATCGGGCTCCACGGCGGGGGTGAAAGCTGCGAGGATTTCATAAAGTTGTGGAAGCATTTTGAGCAACCGGAATTCATTTATGCTGCGCCTCAAGCACCCTATGCTTGGTTACTAAACAAAAAGATCGGGTATGATTGGGCATTATGGCTGACTGGGGATACAATAGTAATGGAAAAAGCTAAGGAGAAGTTGAACGAGTACATCAGGAATGTGGTATACGATTTAGAAAAACGCTTCAAGATTAGTAACGTTTATTTAATGGGACATTCTCAGGGCTCCATTTTTACATATACGGCGGGGATTGTTAACCACCGTCTCTTCAAGGGGTTAATCGTTCTTGCTGGGGTTGGAATTTATGAACCCATGCCATCACCAGCTAGCGGAATGGTGGATATTGAATGGCCACCAGTTGATTCTTTCGAGGCGGCCAAAGATTTGAGGGTATTCATTGCTCACAGCAAAGAAGATAAGACATTACCATACGCACTAGGAATTCAATCAAGAGATGTTCTTTCAAAATATGGCTATGATGTCACATTCTGTGATTTCGAGGGTGGCCACGTTGTGTCTCCGGAAGTTCTGAAGAAAGTCGGTGCGTGGCTGAAAGAATAGAATGGTGTCATTGCCAAATAGCGTTTTGAACGTTATGAGCGTTTGGATCGTTGAGAGCGCTTACTGAGTGAGATTGTCCAGTTCCGAATTCTTCGGAACGTGGATTCTCGTTTTTGAAAATCAAAAACGGGACCGCGTCGTCCCTCGACAAGCTCGGGACTCCTTCCGCCTGATGCGGACATCTCGAAGGCTCGATATTTTCAACAAGCGCATTGACCCTGTACATCTATGCTACGGGACAAGCAGGGTGTAGGCTGGATTCCCCGGTTAAACCGGAGAATGACTTTGCTTCGCGAGTTAGCTACGTCAAATGAAGACAGTATGCTGCGTAAGGCGTCATGCGTAGTGCGTAAAGCGTGCAGTTACCCCTTGACAATTGGGGAATTTTTGTTATACTATATAAGTATATGCTTATATACCTATTATGAAGGAAAAAGAGCAAGATAAACACGCAGAATCGCTGGCCGAGATTTTCAAGGCCCTGAGTGATCCAACGAGGCTAAAGATCATCAGGCTTTTATCAAGAAGAAAGCCGATGCTATGTGTCGGTGCACTGGCACACCGGCTCGGTATTTCACAGCCTGCAGTGTCCCAGCACCTCCGGGTTTTGAAGAACGCTGGCATACTCCGGGCGCACCGGTTTGGATTCCATGTGCATTATGTGTTCAATCCTGCAATGCTCCATGAGCACAAGAAAATGATTGATGCTCTTTTTCATGTTGCCTTTGAGTGCTGCGAACCAGGGTCTGAGGATGGTTCTTGCTGCGGCTCAGGTAAAGATAAAAAGTGTCATTGAGCTGTTTTACCAACGTTACCGAAAGGAGGTGACCGCTAATGTGCTGCACACCAGACAAGCACCATGAAGGAAAACACATGCATGGAATGATGGGTTGCTGCGGTCCTGCAATGCATGGACCAATGCATCATTTTATGTCCAAGAAAAAGCAGAAGGAAGCTCTCGAGAAATACGTCGAGCGTTTACGTGAAGAGATCGAAGATATCGAGGTTTATATAAAGGAGCTTGGTTCCGAGTAAACTCCGGTGTCGAGGTGAAAGCGCCTAGGCGCTTTCACCTCGCATTCTGGTGAAGTACCGGAGCATTTATAGTATAGTCTTTTCGTGACAACGGTCAACCGCTAATTAGGATGTTGTCATTAAGTCATTGTGTAATTATGTCATTACAAATACCGTTATGTGCGTTATGAACGTTTGGATCGTTGAGAACGCGGAGATTGCCACCCCGATACGATTAAAACCCACGGGGCAGGCGGCTGGCGAAGCCAGCCTCGCAATGACAACGGGCGTAATGCGTTGGGCGTAAAGCGTCATGCGTATTGCGTTGAGCGTCTGGCGTAACGCGTTGTGTGAGATTGCCATCCTTCGACAAGCTCAGGACAGGCTGCCACCTGTGACGGATTCCTCGCAATGACCCTGCTTCGCAGGTTGATTCACCGATGACAAACTGATTGTACGGATGGGGATCATGGCTGGATTCCCTGGTCAAGCCAGGGAATGACGGGAGATGTGAAAATGGGGTAACGCCTTTCCGTTGCCATTCTGCACACATCTTTTGTCTTCATCTGCTCCCCTCGTCTGTCATCGTCCGGCTCGACCGGACGATCAAGGAAAGACGTGCGATAATGCCACACGCCCTGGATTCCCTGGTCAAGCTTGTCCTCCGGTTTGATCAGGGGACAAGAGAATGAAAGAGAGTAAGGACGATGGGCTTTGTAAGGCGGCTGGGGAGGGCTGTGTTAGATTATTTCAAGAATTTTGTGATTAGGTTACGCCACTCCTCGTCGCTTAGCCGTTCACAGAAGTTCTCGATGAGTGCACCACCATCAGTAATCGTTACACCAGTGCTTTCCTCGCATTCCTGATGTAGTTTCTCAAACTCAGCCTCGAGCCATTCTGTAATCTGGGAACCTTTCAATGTATCAGAAAGATCACCCGATGGTTTTATCTTCAGGAGCCAACCACGCTTGTAGGGTTCGTTGCGGACGAGCGTGGGGTCTGACTGAAGGAGGTTATTCCTTTCGATGATCTCTCCATCGACGGGCAGAGACATTGAAACCATGCGCCGGGTACTTCCTATTTGCCAGCACGTGTCGTCTTTCTTAACGGAAGTCTCGCTGGGCAATTCGACCTTGTCAATTTTACCCATTAAATGAGCGGCGAAGTCGTCGACGCCGATCTTGAGCAATTCGCCCTCGACTTTGACCCATATATGATTCGGGAGGTAGTGGAAATCCTCACGGATCGTGAAACCTCTGACTGTCTTCACTTGTTGTGCAGCACGCTGACGTCTTTTCTGAAGTGTACGATTTGCATCCAGGTTATCCTGTATATACTGGTCGACTGTACAGTGCCAGCACTCGTAATTATTAGGGCAGATCTTATACGAAAAATCGCCGGTAAGCATATACCGGCACTTGCGTTCTGACGCGCGCAACTGGCGTAATTTTGCGATGGCCTGCACGAGCATGGACGACCCAGAACCCTCTTGTTCGGTCAATGACTTGTCAAAATCACAATTCTTACAATCATAATTTTGTGTGCACATTCGATATTCAATAACGCCTGCTTTCATCCAGATGCATGGCTTAAGTTCCTCTGATGCCCCGGTGGTTTCAATTCTAGGGGTCATGGTTTCCTCCCTTGCATTATGAGCCATAAATTCTTGGTACACAGCGCACTCGTCATAGTGCGCATCACATTTATTCGGTAAGGCAGGATCACCTTGCGGTACCATTTTCTTGACCTTACACGCGTTGCAGTATGCAACGATGATTTCTTCTAAAAAAGGACATTTCATATTCATCTCCTG
>DAOVBK010000116.1 GCA_030670605.1 Candidatus Stahliibacteriota bacterium | reverse complement strand
CGATTGCATAGAGACCAATTAAGAACAGCAGTATACAACTCGCAAAAATTATCATAATCGTCTCCTCAATCCTCTGCTACACATTTTGTTGCAGCCAGTGCGAGAAAGATGGAAAAAAGCCCGGCTCCAACTTTGATGCCTATAGCGATATTGCAGAAGGGGATAATACCGGCGCTCAGAAGGTGAAACGGTGAACCTTTGGGCAAGAAATTGAGGAAGAACGTTCCTGCGACGACGAGTCCGAGAAGAGCAATACCGATGAACAGTAGTCCGCCAATACTCTCCCATATGCTGGAGAAGATCTTCGCCCGTTTTTCAGATTTTACCTCGGTGCCAAACGCGAGAATCTCGAGTATAAACGCACCAGCAACAATGACGCCTCCAGCAAATCCGCCGCCGGGCGTCAGATGACCATGAAGTATAATGTATACACCATAGATGAAGATGAACCCAATGACGATATTAGTGATTGTTTTGACGATCAGACTCATTCCCTTCATTTTTTCCTCCCGGTCTTACGCATCAATGCAGCGACGCCAATCGCTGCGGTAAAAAGTACGGTCGCTTCCCCGAGCGTGTCAAGAGCACGGAAATCAAGTATCACATCGGCAACGAGATTCGCTCCACCAGTCTGTGGCAGGCCCATTCTGATATAGTCGGAAGCAACCCGCATGGTCGGGTCACCAAAGGCGGGAAGTTGATAGAGAGAACGCATCATCACCACAAGAAAAAGAATCGCAAAGAATGCATACAGCACGATCGAGAAAATGTGCGTGCCGGAAAGTTTCTTGCCGATCGTTTCATCAACATGAGTCGTACGCATGATAACCGCAATAAAGATAACGACAGTTAGTACCTCGACGACGATCTGCACAATCGCCAAATCAGGAGCTTGCACGAAGATGAACATTATTGCAACCGAGAATCCCACCGCACCGAGTGAAATCACGGCTGCAAGCAAATCCCGTATTTCTATCGCAATCACCGCCGCAACAATCATGAAAATGAGAAAGAAATAGAGCTCAAACATGAAACCTCCAATCTAAAATGCCAGCAGTATCATCAGGATGATACCACCCAAGAATATCCAGCCGATGTAGCTGTATAACTCGCCTGTGTGGAGAAGTGATGTCAACTTACCGAGCGACGTAACAAGTTTTCCGACATTCCTGTAAATGGATACAATCAATTGATTCAGCACATTCTTGAATACCGCTGCAAATCCTTGTGCGGCACCATGGAGGTAATTGTAGAAATCAAAAGCACCGCCCTCGCCAAATCTGTACGTCTTTTCGAGCATGGTGAGCGAATGGACCGAAGAGTAGAATTGATCGCCTGTTATGCGTGCTGCCTCTTCATCGAGTATTTCACCACCAATGAAGACCCTCTTTCTGCTCGCTTTCGTGACCGTGCCGAACAAGAAAATAATAAGACCGATAACGAGACCTACAATAATGAGTATTGTCGCAAGACCTGGTGTCCAAAAGCCGATTTCAGCAACTTCAAATTGAAGGGCAGGCAAAATGAAATGCCGGAGAGGAATTGCCTGGGCAAAAACACCGAAGACAATACAGGCAATCGCAAAGATAAGTGAAGGAATGACCATCTCAAAACGTGCTTCCCGAGTTTTATCGAGAACCTTTGGACGTTCCCCAAGGAAAATCCCATGAACGAGTTTCAGACTGTATGCAAGGGTCAAGATACTACCGAACATCGCCCCAATCAAAAAAATGAACCACAGAGGGATTTGATCGCTGAGTTCTATAATGCCCTGATATATCATCCATTTCGAATAGAATCCGTTCAGTGGTGGAACACCAGCGATTGCCATTGCAGCAATGAAAAATGCAAAGAACGTGACCGGCATCTTCACACCGAGTCCGCCCAAGGAACCAAAGTCTGTTTTTTTTGTGCGATTTTCAACTGCACCAACGGACAGAAAGAGTACTGATTTGTAAAGAACATTGTTAAGCATATGAAACAATGCCCCGGCAATTGCCAGCGGCATGCCCGTGCCGATGCCAAGAAGCATGTAGCCTGCCTGAGAAACCGTGGAGAACGCAAGCAGCCTCTGCGCATCCTTTTGCAGTAGTGCTGCCACTGCCATGACTATAATCGAAACAACACCAACAATCATGAGCGTGAGCCGGAGTGGCGTTGACGTTGACACATCAAACATGAATAACGACACCCTGACCACGAGATACAACCCAAGCAGCTTATCGAGGCTACCGGGAATATATGCCAGCGTCGATGCAGGTACCACTTTTGCGCTCTCCGGTATCCAGGTATGGAGTGGCATTGTACCGAGCTTTGCCAGTGCACCAATGATGATGAGTACATATGCGGTGATGTACCACGGATCTGTAAGCGGTATCGCCGGTCTCACAGGGAAATTCACATTGCCTGCTTTGATAAACAGAATCACAATGCCGAGCATAAGTATGTAGTCAGACACGCCAATAATGGTCGCAGCCTTTCGTGCAGCGCGCGAGCTATCAGCACCAGCTTTGCCAATGTGAAGTAAGCCATACAGAGAAAAAACGAGAACATTCCAGAAAATGAGCAGGAATATAAGATTACCCACCACGACGACCGCACTTGCCGCAGATAGCGTCATTGTCAGATACAGGTAGTAGACCCGTTCTCCTGGCTGTTTTGACATCGCTTTCAAAGAGTAGAGCCAGACGAGGAACGCGGTTATCGCGATAAACAGAAGAATGAATCCGGAAAGGCTATCAACGTAGAAACGGAAATCGATACCTGCTATGCGCGCAATACTATAGGAAATGATATTTGAGCGGCTCGCAATGAATATCTTTATCGCGAAGAAGAGGGCAAGCACAAACCCGAGGAAGTCAAACTCCGTGCGCAATCTATTGATGATAAAACCAAGGAGGCCTGCGGCAATCGGAATCAAGATTATGTAATTAATCTCGTTCATAATTATAGCCCTCCGTTACTCATTAAATAGTTGACCGGTAGATAGAAAAAGATACCGAGAAGCAATGAAGCCAATGCAAGCACAAATATCACGACCAGGCCTGTGTATCCTGGTTTCTTTGCCTTTGGCATTTTCATCATGGGTTTGGCAAAGAATAGTTCATGATAGAAACGTGCGCTATACAATAGTGTGAAGACCGCGGCGACAATTGCGCCAATACCCAGATATGCAGTTTTCTCAACCGCGCCAATAATCACAAGCAGTTTCGCGAAGAATCCCACGAGCGGGAAGAAACCGACAATAGAGGCAAAGAGGAGCGCCATTAATACACCAAGCGCTGGTGATAGTTTCTGCATACAGCACAGGAGCCGCAACTCATCCTTGCCTGTTGCATCCTCTATGAGTCCGACACCGAAGAACAAACCAGATTTTGCGAGTGCGTGGGCGAGAATGTAAAGCATGCCGCCTATGATACCATACATACCGCCGACTGCAAAAGCGAGTAAGATAAAACCTACCTGGCTCACTGTCGAGTACGCGAGCAGACTTCGCAGATTGTTGGATAGGAGCGCTGCTCCTCCGAGCAATATACTCGAAGCAATTGCAATCCACGCGACAGTACTAAAGAAAGCTGGTGAGAAGTAGCTTCCTGTCGTGAAAAGCCGCAGGAACAGCACAACACCAAGGTTCTCAGCAATCCCGGCAAGGCATGCACCCATTGCTGACGGCACAGCGTTATAGGCAGGTACGAGCCAAATATGAAGTGGCAATGTTACTGATTTGGCAAGAATGCCGATGAGAATGAGAACCGCAGCGACATCATTATATACTTTGATCTCAAAGATGTTGAATGTACCGTTTTCCAGGTACAGTATGATTATACCAATGAGCATGATAGCTGCCGCCGCGAAGTTAATCAGAAACGTGAAATTGGCGGCTGCGATTTTGTCTTTGTCGCGATAGAAACCGACCGCGCGCCATATTGCAAATGTCGATAGTTCCCAGAATACAAACATGAGGAGTAGATTGTATGTGAGTGCTACACCCACACCCGAACCGACGATAAGAAGCAGCATGAGATAGAATTCCAGTCGATGACCTTTTTCTCTCACCGTTGCGAGTGCATAGATGAAAGCCATCAGACCTATGAATACAAACAGGACACTCAGGAAGATACCGAATTTATCTACGAAAAAGTCAAAGCCAATCATTTCTTGTATCTCCTCCTGATCTTCTCGGTTTTTTCGTGGGATAATCGAAGCAAATCCTGGCCTCCATATTTCCTCTTCCCGTTTTCATATACAATGGTCCGTTCGGTACAGCAATAGCACGGGTCAATAGCGGCGAGTACGAGTGCGGCATCAGCAATGGAGTATCCCTTCACCGCGACCTCATTTGACGGGAGATTCATGAAGCTCGGCGCCCGCACCTTGTGGCGCACCGGCATATTTGAGCCATCTGACCGCACGTAGTGGAAAACCTCGCCACGGGGTGCTTCGTGCCGACCGATTCCCTCACCCGGTGGTATCTCATCGACGCGTGTCTCAATTGGACCTTCAGGCATTTGTTTTAGACATTGCCGTACGATCTTAATTGATTCATCGCACTCAAGTAATCGCACCTTTGCCTTGGCAAGAACGTCACCTTCGGGAAACACAATCATGTCCCAGTCGACTTTATCATACGCATCATACGGGTCGTCCTTGCGTACATCGATCGCATAGCCAGAGCCACGCGCCGTCGGACCAAGCACACCGTACGCAATGGCATCTTCTTTTGGCAAAATACCGACACCCTCGAGCCGTGCGGCGATCACGGGATCATCAATAATAGCTTTGGTGAACATTGCATTCTTCTCTTCAAGAAGGTCAAGATATTTTTCGATTTTTGGATAATCTTCCGGCATGATATCCCGGCGTGCGCCGCCGATTTTGTTAATCGCATAGTGGTTTCGGTTGCCCATGATGAGTTCAAAGAGGTCAAGGAGCGGTTCGCGGTATCGCCATACCCACATCCAAACCGTATTGTATCCAATGAAATGCCCTGCCAACCCGAGCCACAGATAGTGGGAATGAATGCGTTCCAGTTCACCGATTATCGTCCGTAGGTACTGACCGCGTGGCGATGCCTCGACACGAACACAGTCTTCCACTGCCAAGACGTATGCATAGGGATGTGAATCGGAACAAATGCCGCATATGCGCTCGACGAGAAACGGTACTTGATCCCACGTCAGCGTTGGAGAAATAAACTCGTGGCCACGGTGGTTGTAACCGATGTTGATCTCGAGATCGACAACCTTCTCACCCTCCACGAATAATTTGAAGAACTCTGGTTCTTCTTGTAACGGATGATATGGACCAATCGGTACTACTCTTCTCACAATGCCTCCTAGGGTTTCTTCCCCATCTTCAAATTCTTGTGTTCATCGGCATAATCCCTGCGCAGAGGATGGAGTTCTGCAGGCCATGATTCAGCGGTAAGCAACGGCTTGAGATTCGGATGCCCGATAAAATCAACACCTAACAACTCATGTATTTCTCGCTCGACCCAGTTTGCTGCGGGTAGGAAAGAGGCAA
>DAOVBK010000134.1 GCA_030670605.1 Candidatus Stahliibacteriota bacterium | reverse complement strand
ACCTATGTCATCCTCGTGCAGGCTGTTCTCTACCTAAAGAAGTACTTCACGGAGAGCCCGTTCATCATCTGGATCGTCTTTACAATCTTCTATCTCATACGTATTATCGCCATATATGTTTTCGTCTCTCCAGCTCTTCACATTCCACTGTACGTACTGACAATCGCCTTTTCTCTCCCTGTTTTCATGGTGCTCAACAGAACAGTCTACGGCATATGGATGAAAACATAAGGAAATTCAGAATCTTTCGCAATACAATTTTAGTCGCATTTGTTATCGTGATTCTTTCTGGTATTAAACTCCAGCTTGTCGAAGGAAAAAAGTACTACCGACTTTCAGAAGAGAACCGTATTAAACAACGACAGATTCCTGCCCCGCGCGGACGTATATTCGATAGAAACGGCGTCGAGCTTGCTAATACACGCCCGGGTTTCTACGTGTCTGTTGTCCAGGCTCTAGTCGATGAAAATACCTTACAGAAACTCTCGTACATCCTTCATACCGATAGAAAAACGATGATGAAAAAGTGTAGACTCGAACAAAATCCCTTCATGGCAGTAAAGATCGCGCATGACATTTCCTTTGAGCAACTCTCAATTATCGAAGAGCGTATGGACGAACTAAAGGGTGTTGATGTCGGTGTTGAGCCCTTGAGGAATTACCCATATGACAACCTTCTGTGTCATCTTGCGGGCTACGTCGGAGAAGTCACTGACAAAGAAATCAAGAAAAACGGTGACTACTCCATTAACGACTGGATTGGAAGAATGGGTCTCGAGGCGTTTTATGAAGACGACCTCAGGGGCAGAGAAGGCATTGAGTATATTGAGGTGGATGCCCGCGGTAGAGAAGTCGGTATTGTTTCCGAAAAACGGCCCACACCGGTCATTCACGGCAAGGATTTGTACACGACCATTGACATTGCTCTTGCTGAATCGGTCGGTACCTACTTGCAGGAATATACAAAAGCTGCCTGTGTATGTATGCACCCACAGACGGGCGAAATATATGTACTCTATTCAAAACCCGGGTTCAATCCGAATGGGTTCGTCCACGGATTCAAGAAGGCAGAATGGGATGAGCTCAACAACAGTCCTGATGCACCCATGTATAATCGGGCAATCATGAGTCTATATCCAGCTGGCTCAGCATTCAAACCGTTCGTTGCTCTCGCCGCACTCGATGCGAAAATGGTGACAGAAGACAAAACCTTCAGTCCCTGTCGTGGACAGTACCGACTTGGTCGTAGAATATTCAGGTGTTGGAAAACACACGGGAAACTCAACCTCCACCGTGCAATCGTACACTCGTGCGATATCTACTTCTACCAACTGGGACGATACATTGGCATTGACACACTCATCTCGCGTGTGAGCCAAATGGGGTTTGGCCGTAAAACGAGCATCGACATCCCGGTGGAAAAAACAGGGCTCCTTCCGGATCGCAGCTGGTATGAAAAAAAATATGGAAAGAACTGGACAGCTGGCCACATTTTCAATCTCAGTATTGGCCAGGGTGATCTTCTTGTCACGCCACTACAACTCGCGTGTGCATACTCGGTATTCGCAAACAACGGGGCAATTGTCACCCCGCACGTTGTTAGAAAATCAACGCTTCAACACGATACGACAACCATATCTGCGGAAGCACTCGCAACAGTAAAAAAAGCACTCCGAGCAGTCGTCACAACAGGAACTGCACAACTCGCCAATGTAATCGGCTGTGAGGTCTGCGGCAAGACAGGCACTGTCCAGAACCCGCACGGCGATGACCATGCGATCTTCGTCGGCTATGAACCGGCTGAAGAACCTGACATCTTGGTTGTCTTGATTGTGGAGAACGCGGGACATGGTGGTAGTGTTGCTGCACCGATTGTTGGCAAGATCATCAGGGCATACCGCTCAGTGATGAATAGCCGCGACCATGCAAAAGAGACCTAGTTTCGCTATTATCACCGCAATTGCGGTACTCACGCTCATCGGTCTCATCATGATCTACTCCACTGCGACTGTATCCATACTCATTCGACAGATCATCTGGCTCGCTATTGCCATTGGCTTCATGTTTGTGTTTTCAAAAATATCGCCTCGGATATGGTCCAACCTCGCCCCATTCTTCTACATCACGATTATGCTGCTCCTTATTCTCGTCTTGTTCAATCACGATATGTATCCGAGACGATGGTTCAGAATCGGTACTATGTCTCTCCAGCCATCAGAATTCGCCAAACTTGCTTCTGTACTGTTTCTCGCGAGCTACCTGTCGGCGCGCAAGAAACTCGTTCGGTTCTCTGATATATTAATACCGCTTGCGATTGTCACACTTCCTGCGTTTCTCATTATTATGGAACCTGACCTCGGAGCATCCCAAATTTTCTTTTTTATCCTTGTTGTGATGCTCTACTGGGCAGGCATGCCGGCAGTTACAATATTCATCTTCTTCTCACCTATTATCTCTGCAGCGGCGAGCTTCTCCATTTATGTGTGGGTCGGCTATTTTGCTGCCCTCGCTGTTTTCTTGTATTTCCGTAAGAATTTAAGTGATCTTGTCTACGGCCTCGTGAGCAACTTCCTCGCTGGTCTTAGCATGCCTCTCGCCTGGAACTCACTCAGGGAGTACCAGCAACAGCGAATAATATCATTCTTTTCTCCATGGGTTGACCCACGTGGCATGTCGTGGCAAATCATACAGTCAAAAATCGCGATCGGTTCCGGCCGCATTATTGGCAAAGGGTTTCTATCGGGAACACAGAAAAAACTTGAATTCTTACCCGAACGGCATACTGATTTCATCTTCTCATGCCTCGGTGAAGAATTCGGGCTCATCGGTATTATTCTCGTACTGGCAGTCTTTGTCTTCCTCTTTTACAGACTCCTTGTTCTCGCCAAAGAAACGAAAAGCAAATTCGCGAGCCTCGTGATCATTGGTGTTTTTGCCTGGCTCGGCTACCAGACGTTTCTGAACATCGGTATGACCATGGGACTACTTCCCATCACCGGTGTACCGCTCCCCTTTGTCAGTTATGGTGGTTCATCTCTCCTTACCTGCTTCATGGCAATCGGTATCTGCCTCGCAATAATGAAAACAAAATTCAACTACTGACAAGACAGAAAACAGTTGAGAGATGAGAGGGGAATAGTTGAGAGTTAAGAGGATTATAACACTCTCCCCTAACCCCCTAAACTCTCAACTAGTTCTTGACCCCGTTAGAGAATGAGCACATGGAAATAACACTATCATCTGTTCATTGGAGCACCTGTATGCAAGTGCTTCTTAAGACTCGTGTTCTCTAACGGGGTTGACATCATTTGAAAAATCGATTATGTTTGCACATATATTTGATAATGTTTGCAAGAAAACGAAAGAAATATTAGAACATGGCAAAAGTAGACCTTGATGTCCTTTTAGAAGAACTTGTGTTACGCGAGGGCTCTGACCTACACCTCCGGTACGGTGAACCACCAATTATCCGTATTGCAGGCAAACTCGAAAAGATGGAACAGCCAGTGCTTGATGATGATGACCTTGAGGAACTCATTTATGGTCTCATGGCGCCGGTACAGAAGAAGAAATTCGCGGCTCAGCTCGAATTTGATATGGCGTATGAGATATCTGGCGTTGCCCGGTTCCGCATTAACTGTTTCAAACAAATGAACCATATTGGTGCAGTCATGCGTATCATTCCCCTTAAGATACAGACCATAGATGAATGGGGATTCCCTCCTGTCTTCAACAGAATCGCAGAATTACCGCGCGGACTTGTTCTCGTAACAGGACCAACTGGCAGCGGAAAATCAACGACACTCGCGGCAATGATCGAGCACATTAATCAAACACAGAAGAAACATATAATCACCCTCGAGGATCCAATAGAGTTTTTGCATCGTGATAAGAATTCAATCATCGAACAACGTGAAATCGGCATCGACACGAAATCCTATGCCGAGGCATTACGTCGTGTTGTCCGACAGAATCCTGATATCATCCTTGTCGGCGAGATGCGCGACCTTGAAACAATGGCGCAAACAATCACTGCCGCGGAAACAGGCCACCTCGTCTTCTCTACCCTCCATACAATAGATGCGGTCCAAACAATCGATAGAATCATCGACGTATTTCCACCGTCTCAGCAGCAGCAGATACGCCTGCAGTTATCGACAACACTGCAAGCCGTGGTCACAGAGACACTGGTGCGCAACAAGGAAGGTGCAGGAAGGACTGCTGCTTTTGAAATCATGATATGTACACCGGCGATCAGAAGCGCCATACGTGATACCAAAACGTATCAGATATACACCTCAATGCAAACCGGTCAACGTTTGGGCATGATTCAGATGGATCGATACCTGAAGGATTTGTATCAGCAGGGGGTGATTGACTATGAAGAGGCGCTTGCCCACTGCAATCATCCTGATGAATTCCAGGTGGAGTTTGATCAATGAACCTACAGGAACTCCTAAAAGCGCAAATGCAATTTGATGCCTCTGACCTCATTCTCAAGGCTGCATCACCGCCGATCATGCGTATAAACGGTGAGCTCAAGCTCATGGACATGCCAGCGCTCACAAATGTCGACATTGAAGGTGAGTTCGTGAAGCTACTTACGAAAAAACAGGTCGAGGAATACCAGAAGGTCCTTGAACTTGATTTCTCATATGAAATGCCCAATGGCGCGCGGTTCCGAGTTAATCTCTTCAAGCAGAGAGGGAATTTCGGCGGCGTGTTCCGTAAAATCCCGAACAAAATACCCACGATCGACGAGCTCGGGCTGCCGCAGATTCTAAAAGAGATGACTATGCGACCACGCGGGCTCATCGTTGTCACTGGCCCTTCGGGATGCGGAAAAACAACAACTATGGCAGCACTTATACATCACCGTAATAGCCAAGACACGTGTCATATTGTTACGGTCGAAGACCCTGTTGAATTCATTCACAAAAACGAAAAAGCAGTTGTTACACAAAGAGAAGTCGGCCGTGATACACATTCATTTGCCAATGCACTAAAATACGTTCTGCGGCAGGACCCTGACGTTATCCTCGTGGGAGAAATGCGAGACCTCGAGACGATTCAGCTCGCTATCACAGCTGCTGAAACAGGACACCTCGTCGTGACGACGCTCCATACATCAGATTCGATTTCCACGATCGACCGTATCATCGATGTCTTTCCTCC
>DAOVBK010000222.1 GCA_030670605.1 Candidatus Stahliibacteriota bacterium | reverse complement strand
TGTATAGTTGTATAAGCAACAGTCGAACCATCCAACCACACAGCCACATTCTGCGCCCTGAGTGCGATCGTAGAATTGTTTGTGATCAGAAGCACTGACTTGACTTATCGTGTTTTTTCTGGTAAACTACGCTGAAGGAGGAATATGGCAAAAGATGATAGGGAAAAAGTACTCAACATCGCAATCAGCCAAGTAGAAAAGCAATTCGGCAGAGGTTCTATCATGCGGCTTGGCGACACGGGTGCAAAGGTTGAGGTCGATGTCATTTCGACCGGATCTCTCACCCTTGATAGTGCACTCGGTATTGGTGGTTTTCCACGAGGGAGGGTAGTAGAAATTTATGGGCCCGAGGCAGGCGGTAAGACGACCCTTGCGCTTGAAGCCATTGCCCAGGCCCAAAAGGCTGGTGGTACGGCGATGTTCATTGATGCAGAGCACGCATTTGATCCAAATTATGCCAAAAATCTGGGTATAAATTTGGACGAGCTTCTCATCAGTCAGCCTGATACAGGTGAACAGGCATTGGAGATCGCAGAAATCCTGACGCGGTCAGGCGGTGTCGATATTGTTGCGGTAGATTCGGTCGCTGCATTGGTACCAAAGGCGGAGATAGCAGGTGAAATGGGTGAGTTGCAGGTAGGCCTCATCGCCCGGCTCATGTCGCAGGCACTCAGAAAGCTTACCAGCGTGATCAGCAAATCAAAAACCTGCGCAATATTCATAAACCAAATAAGGCATAAAATCGGCGTTATGTACGGCTCGCCTGAGACGACGCCTGGCGGACTCGCGCTCAAGTTCCATTCTTCGGTCCGCTGCGACATTCGGCGTATTGCATCGATCAAAAGAGGCGATACCATGATCGGCTCACGGACAAAAGTGAAAGTTGCGAAAAACAAATTAGCGCCACCTTTTAGGATTGCCGAATTCGATATCATCTTCGGCGAAGGTATCTCAAAGCATGGTGAATTGGTTGACCTCGGCCTGCAGACCTCGGTACTTCAGAAAGCAGGTTCATGGTATTCGTATGGCGAAGAACGGATTGGGCAAGGCAGGGATGCCGTGATTGAGCTACTAAAGTCAGACCCGGAAATCGCGCAGAAAATTGAAAAACATATTCGGCAAGAACTCCACCTACCACAGATCAAGGAACGTGAAGATAAGCAAGATCACACCACAAAAAAGAAATAAGAACCGTTGTTCAGTCTACATAGATGGACAGTACCGCTTTGGTGTAACCAAAGACCTTGTACTTAAATACGACCTCAAAGAAGATGATGAGATAACTGAAGATGAGATTCAGAATGTTCTCTTACATGACGAAAAGGAGAAGATAAGAGGCCGCGCTTACCGACTGCTTTCCTACCGTGAACGATCGGCTCGCGAGATGAGGGAGCGGTTACTCAGGGTCGGATATGATAGCGCTCTCGTCGAAGAGGTCATCCACGACCTTATTGCTGATGACACGCTCAACGATGAACGCTTTGCGTCCCTCTTCGTGAAAGACTATACACACCTAACACCAAAAGGTAATCGATTCATCGTTCACGAACTTACCAAGAAAGGAATCGCCAGGGAGACAATAGAAAAAGCACTCAAGGCTCGGGATGAGCGCGACCTCATGCAGCAGTTCATACAAAAGAAACTACGGGGCCTCGATCCAAAGGATTTCAAAGACCGCCAGAAAATCGCACGCAGACTTTTGCAGCGCGGATTCACGCCACACATTGTATACGACGCACTGAACCAGCGGTAGGGAATGAACGCCCACGAATTACGCAAGAATTTTCTGAGCTTTTTCAGACGCAAGAAACATACGATTGTACCGTCGATGTCTTTGATCCCCCACGATGACCCGAGCCTTCTGTTCACGAGTGCGGGCATGGTTCAGTTCAAACCGATCTGGACCGGCACCATAACACGTCCCTACAAACGCGCCGCGAGTGTACAAAAGTGCCTCAGAACGTCTGACCTTGAGAATGTTGGCAAGACGAGACGGCATCACACGTTCTTTGAAATGCTCGGCAACTTTTCCTTTGGTGACTATTTCAAAGAAGAGGCGATCGTGTGGGCATGGGAGTATCTCCTCGACGTCTTGTCAATTGACAAAAGCAAGCTCTACGTCTCGGTATACGAGGAAGACGAAGAAGCGTACAACATCTGGCACAAGAAAATAGGATTAAAACGGGAGAGAATCTTCAGGCTCGGTGAAGAAAATAATTTCTGGGGTCCGGCGGGAAACTCTGGGCCGTGCGGGCCGTGTTCTGAGATTTTCTACGACCTCGGCGCACCATTTTCATGCGGCAAGAAGTCATGTGAACCGGGGTGCGACTGTGATCGCTATCCTGAAATCTGGAATCTCGTATTCCCCCAATTCGACCAAAGCGTATCAGGCGAGCGACTTCCCCTGAAGAACCGGGGTGTTGATACGGGCATGGGTTTTGAACGGCTCCTTTCGATTTTGCAGAAAAAGGACTCGAGTTTTCACACAGATCTGTTCTACCCGATCATCGAAGATATCATGAGCATCGCACACGTCGCGTATGGCTCTGATCCTGACACTGATATTGCGATCAATGTTATTGCTGACCACGTTCGGGCGCTCGTTTTTTCGATCGGCGACAGCATCATTCCATCAAATGAGGAGCGTGGCTATGTCCTTCGCCGGATTCTACGGCGTGCAGTCCGATTATGCCGTACACTTGGGGTTGAAGACGCATTTTTGTACAAACTCGTTCCCCGTGTTATTGATATGTATCAGATTGACTATCCTGATCTCACGCAACGCAGGGAAGAGATCACGCTGGTCATAAAGTCAGAAGAGGAGCGCTTCTTAAGCACGCTGGAGAAGGGTCTGATTCAGCTCGAGCAGTTATTCAAGCAGAAGAAGTCTATCTCAGGCAAAGAGGCATTCACGCTCTATGATACGTACGGCTTCCCTATTGAACTAACGACGGAAATCGCCAAGGAAAAAGGTGTCGCGGTTGATGAAAAAGGCTTCAGCGAGATGCTCGAGAAGGCGCGTGCAATATCCAAGACAAAAGCTCAATTCATTCCCAAAGGTGAATGGCAGATACTGCATGAAGGCACTGGTGAATTCATTGGTTACGATACAAGTGACACCAAAACAGAGATCATGCGTTACAATGCACACGACAACATCATAGAAATCGTTCTCAAAGCATCTCCGTTCTATGCTGAGGCAGGCGGGCAGGTCGGCGATCAGGGTATAATCGAGAGCAAGAATTTCACACTTACTGTTCTCGACACTTACTGGTACCAAGGGATGATCGTCTGCCACTGCACAGTACAATCAGGAACATTTGCGCCGGGCACTGCACACGCGCACGTTGACATGCAAAAACGCAAAGAAAGTGCGCGTGCCCATACGGCAACGCACCTACTCCATGCAGCACTGAGAAAAACGCTTGGCGAACACGCACGACAAGAAGGTTCATATGTTGAACCCGGCAGATTTCGGTTTG
>DAOVBK010000034.1 GCA_030670605.1 Candidatus Stahliibacteriota bacterium | reverse complement strand
ATCTTCTGCAACCGCGGCAAAGGCACCACCAAGCGCCGTCGCCCGCGCACCCGGCCAGATCAACAGAAACACCGCACCCGGCCGCTGCGCTCCGAAAACAAAGGTGCTAACCAACAGCACCAGGAACCAAACCCTACGCATATTATACCTCCACATAAAAGAAATGCATCGTGAATGTGCACTGAGACGCACCCACCCCTACAAACATTATTAGACACCTTTTGCAGATCAAGAAATAACGCTCCTTAACTGATGATAGTGTACATGAAAACGTGGGTATGTCAATATTGTCATACCGCCACGCACTATCAGTCTGTATGTCTTATTGGACAAAATTGTGTTTCGTTTTTCTGACACCTACATTTGTTTTTCTATAATTCAGACAGTCGATAACGACGAAAGTTAAGCGCCTTAGCACTATAATTGCTTGCGGTATGCACATAGTAAGATGCCATAACTCGAGATAGACCATCTTCTTGGACTACATTAGAACCGTATTCGGTACTGGTACTGCAGGCTATACTCTTCTTTCTCATCTTTTTGTATGACTATTTGGTTTTTGTCATCGATGAAGTATTCGACATTAAACTCATCGGCAAATGAAGTAATATCATACGTGTATGTTACGAAGAGATCTTTTGAGATATATTTTCCAACTGTTAATCTCGTTTTGCTTTCTGGTTCGAAAAACGGTGTTTCAATTCTGAAGTAATCGAGGCCTGTGCCTTGTCGAATACGGCGCGATACGTCTCCTTCGAGCCATGAAATCAATGTATGCGGAAGTACTCGGCCGACATAATCACCTTGCTGTATTGATTCGAGCTCGCGCCACGTAATGTTCAGATTCAAATATGTGACGATGTCCTGCTCGCTATAACGGATTGGCTCTGAGAAGAACTCAAAAATCGGTTCGGACATCAATCCGAACAGATGCAGTTTTACGGTAACATCTTCGCGCGTATCCAGTTCTGCCCAGAAATCGAGTTCTGCATCAATCTCTTCCTGTGGCAAAAAGACAACCTTACCTTCCGTGATATTAAGTACATGGCTCAGCCAGTAGTAATAACCGCGGTGTGTCGTAAGTTCGCCGGAAATAAAAAGTGGTGCATTCTGTTTCACAAAATAAATCTCACCACCGAACTCGACGTCTGCGTCACTGTTCCTGAGCCAGATATTATTTTCTCCACGTATCTTCAGATTCATTGTCCAGTTTTGTGGCGCACCTTCCTCTTCCTGGATGAACTGTACGCCGAACTCGATTGGTACTATTACTTGTTTTGCAGTAATGTTGCCGTTGTAGTAGTTGATTCTTTTTCGTGCACCGACCGAGAAATTGCCGCTACCAATGCCGTAGGCAAAGGGTGGATATTGAATCGGTGCGTCGCGGAAACTGATATCAATGTTGAAGTTTTCCATACCAAATCGTGGTTCAAGCTCAATGTAACCACCAGCCTGCAGTTCTGATGTGTTTTCTTCTGTTATTCGTTTTCCCAATGTTGATATTTTCCCTCGTGCGTCTGTGAAGAGGATGCGGTTTTTGTCAAAGGTTACCTTACTACTCAGCGATTCGATTTGCGCGGCAATGAGGCCAACGCCAAATGTGCCCTGCTCGATCATGCCGCCTCCAGAAAAGGCATACTCTTCCAGGTTTCCTTGGAAACGTATTTCTCCGGTCATGAGGCCATGCGGATCGATGAGGGATTGTGCGAGAAACGGGAGCATCCAGGTACCGAGGTTTGAGAATCGTGCTGTTAAATCAGAGAATTCAGGTGATAGTGTACCGTACATAAAGAGCTGCTGATTGTTGTCATCTGTCAACGTGAGTGAGTCTACGCCGATGTTTTTGTCCTTCAGGACTCCTGTTATGGCGAGCGAACCATTTTGTATATCGAGGTAATAGACATTATTGGCAGCAATCGTGAAGCTATCTTTGTCGACCGTGAGTTGCAGGTTACCTCTCAATGTATCCTTCGAGCCAACGAGCATGCCGAGCTTTGTCAGATTGCCGTCTGTCAGGCGTATACTCAGTGGAAATAGCGTTCCTGTCAATGTGCCGTCGACAAAGCTCATTTCGATTTCACCGATCTGTTGGTTTTCGATGTCAAACATGATCGGTTTGTCGCTGTGTGTAACGACACCATTGTATAAGACATACATCGATGATATGACACCCTGCCAGTTGCGTTCAAACACGCTCTTGATGCGAATGCTATCACTATTTCGTTGTGCCTCAAGCATGACCGTGCGATTATCTAATGCGAGAGTCATGCTGTCGAGCTGGATGCCGCCGAACCGTGGTTGTATAGCCCTGCACCGCAGTGAGCCTGTTTTATCGCTTATTCGCACATCACTACTTGTGACCGTCAATGTTTCGGCACGTACGTTATGGATGACAAAATCGTGCGCGGTCAGTTGAGACGTGTAGCTGATCTCCATAGGTTGTTGAATATCCCCTCGTATGTGACACATGCCGTTCAACTCGCCCTCAATGGGGACAAATTGTGACAACATACCTATGTTGAACTCATGGAACACAACACTGAAATCGAGGGTGGGGTAGATCAATCCATGAACAATGACTGCTGTATCAGGTTCAAAGACGATGAGTGAGTCGAGAATGATCTCAGAATCCGTCACCGCGCCAGAGAACACGAGTGAATCAATACCAAGACCATACTGCTCGGGGGAGTGGAAGAGACCAGAGAAGTTTTTTTCTCGGTAGACGAGATAGCCACTTGTGAGCAATGGTATCTTTGTATTCAGTATGTGACCAAGATCAAGAGCACTGCAGTTGGCTTCGAATCCCCAATCTTGAACACCAGCGATTTTCGCGACTGCAAAGAAACTGCCATCCCACAGCTCGCCATCAAATACATTCACGAGTATTGTGTCAGCGAGTACATTTGTTTCAAAACCGAAGCGGTCGATAGGTTCGAAACCGGTCACAGAGCCCTTGATTCTTGGGAGAACCTTCTTGTTGTGATAGACAACCTCACCAGAAAAATCTAAGGATCCCGTATGAAGATCAAACGTGGCGAGATCGAGTGTAGCAGTACTGATGTTCAGAGAGCCTGTCTGTTCTTCAAAAGAATACGAGCCGTCACCACGAAGGGTAATGCCGTTCCCTTTTATTCTGAACGACTGGGCAGTAATACCTTTGTTGTCCATTCTGATGTCAAGATTCGCACTCGTAATATTTACCGGATAATCTGGTGACGTGAAAGAAAGATTCATTGTATTAATGAAAATCTTCGATGCAAAAATATCGACAAAGAGTAATCCTGATATCGCTTCGACGGTATGTATTTTTTCTTCTTCATATATGACCGTGCCGTTCTTCATGCTTATCCTCAGGCCGATATTCAGCCGAGGCAGGGTAAACGGCGTTTTCTCCCGGGTATCGTCGGTCTGTTTTTTCTGCTTCAGGTATATCGTTGGGCCGAGCAAATTGACTTCGAACAGATTCGGTAGTTTAAAATTGAGCGGTTTGAATCGGTAGGAGATATCAGCTATGTCACCGTAGATGCTGTCAGTTTCAGACAACCTAACCGTATAGTTTTCAATGACGTAACCGCGGAACAGACTACCATCAATTTTTTCATACACAATGCCAACATTTGTTGTGTGTTCAAGAAACGTGATCGTAAGGGCACCATAGTCTACTTTCGTCGTGGCAAAATAGAAGACAACCGCAACGAGACTGATGACTATAGGAATAATGAATTTCTTCATAGATTTAGAAAACGTGATAGAGACCAACATAGAGCTCGTACCCGGAATCCATGAGCGGGAATCCAAGATCAAGACGAATAGGTCCGATCGGCGAGTAGTACCGTATACCCAGTCCGGCACTCGCCTTCAGATAGTCGCTACCTTCGAAAAACACCTCATTGTCGCAGTATCCAAGATCAAAGAAGCCGACAAGCCCCAGGCTTACTGGTAATGCAACTCTGTATTCAAGATTATAGTTCCCAAGTAGATTGCCGTATTTCTCATCAACGAGCGGATCTGGACCGATTGACCGTTCCGGGTAGCCCCGCAACGAGTACTGTCCACCGAGATAGAACTTCTCATAGACGGCAACACCATTGAGTGGGTGAAGAACACCGAGCTTCACCCGTTGCGCAAGGACATTTTTCAGTATCGGAAAGAAAAACCTTCCTTCGATCTCAAATCGCAGGAAGTCATTGTCACCACCAAACACACCGCCCGCGTATTCCACTGCCGGCAACATGAACATACCGGCTTGTGGGTTGAAGAACTCCTCGCGATAATCTATCATGAGCTGAAAGCGCACACTATTGGTAACGCTTTTGACCGTATCTGGCAGTGCGACTTTTTCGCGGATATCAACCCGTTTGTACTGATGTGCTGTACTGAATTGCAAGTGGTCAGTGAATTTTTTTGAGATCCAGAATTCATCACCGCGGGTTCTCCGTGTGAATTCGTTCTTCTGTTCATACCACACATATGGGAGGAAAGTAAATGTTAGCCTATACGGTGTGATATTCGGAATAACATACCGGAATTCGAGTCGTGTTTCCCACTCACGTTCAATATTGATCTCGAACGATGGATGTATTTGGACACGATGTCCCTGGTTGAAGAGGTTCAGTTCTTCGAGTGCAAATGATGTGAGAAAGCCGAGCGGAACTGAAACGCCAGCACCAAAATTCAGGACGCGCGACTTGAGCTCACGGACACTGAAGATTATGTCAACACTGTCAGATGCACTCCTCACAATTTGCGCACTAATCGTGCTGAAAAAACCGAGGCCATAGATATTTCGTTGACTATTCCGTAATTTTTTGCCGTTAAAAAGATTACCCTTCTTGAACTCTATTTCGCGCCGCACGACCCTGTCTTTGCACTGCTTCAAACCCGCTATATCAATGTTCCGTACGTAATGGAGTAAACCTCTGTCGACGGTAAATGCGAGAATGCCAGAGTCGGGGTCTGCTGAAGAACGCACATCGGCGTAGGCGAAGCCGCGTTCTTTGTAGTACTCTTCAATATTGTGTCGTGTTTCGCCGATTTTGTCTTCGACAAAGAAATCGCCTCGTTCTATCTTGATATGTCTCCTGAGGTCGGGTTCTTCGCCGCCATGGATGGTGATATGCGCAACGCGCGGCCTAAGACCTTCACTGATGATGAATGTTACAGTGACTTCATCGTCTGTTTTCTTAACGTCTGTTTCTATTTCTGTTTCAAAAAAACCTTCTGTTCTATAAAGACGTTTGATTTTTTCGATATCAAAACCGATTGCTGCGTCACTATACTCGTTTCCTTCTCGCGACAGCATTCCTCGGAAAAGGGCACCCTTTGATAATGTCTTGTTGCCCTGGAAATCGATTTTTTCAATCGGTGTAATAAAGAGGAGGAGAGTTACAACAAGGGTGATCAAGCGGACAACGATTTAAATGAGAAATCGACCTTTTCTGATGATTAGTGTACCATCAATCCAAACGTTCGGTCGTCTTACGACGCCATCAAGATGGATCCTTCCGTTATTCTTACCGCCAAAACCGAGATTGTTGCCAAATGCTACATGGACAGTCCCGAGTGCTTTTTCATCTTCAAGGACATTCCCCGTTACCTTTGCTTCTAGATTTGTGCCGATGCCGAGTTCGCAAAGCGTATTTTCTCGTCTGCCATACTTCGCGAACAGAGCACTCAATTGCCGGTTACCCCGGAGGCTTGTCATACGTCCTTTGTCAATATGGATCGTAATACTCTTTTTTAAAAGACCGACAGATGCGAACGAACCATCTATTGTGATTGTACCACAACTTCTCATTTCAAGGGGCGCGATATACGCCTCACCTGCCGGCAGGTTTGAAAAATCTCCCGGTCGTTTGATAATCCCGGTATCAGCATGGCCTTTTCGACCAGCAAGGTCGAGTTCTATCGTGCCGCTTTCAGTCTGTATCACTGCGTTGCGGGCGTCTGAAAGCAGGTGTGTCACTCTGACCGTGAGTTTTTGTATTCTACGGTAGTCAGCATTCAGTGTTCTTTCCATCATAGCAACGGTTATTCCCGGCATTGTCGCACCGCGTGCCCCTCGTTTGCATGCGTTTATGCGCGCTTGCGTGTGGCTGAGGGATTGGCTCGTCGGTATGATGAATACGTCACACTGTTTGAGGATATCGGCAACCGATGTCGGCGGTTCTTCACCGTGCACATGTCTTGGGACAATTTCGACGAGTATGGGATCAGTGATCTCCTGCGCGGCGTCCATGAGAGCATAGGCAACCTTACGGCATGGTTTGTCCGTAATAATAACCGTCTTTTCTTTTTTCTTTATGCTCAGGAGATTTTTGACAGCGGTATTTGCTGCTTTCTTGAGTTTTGTGTTCAACGTTATGCTACCAGCGGAAATGCGCAAATGCTTTGTTAGCTTCAGCCATCTTGTGTACGTTTTCTCTTTTCTTTATTGCGGCACCCTCATTGCGACTGGCAGCGATAATTTCTTGAGCGAGCCGTTCCTCCATTCGGTGCTCGGCTCGTGCACGAGCGGCAGTAATGAGCCACTTGATTGCCAGACTCTCTTTGCGAACTGGTTTGACTTCCATCGGTATTTGATACGTAGCACCACCAACTCTGCGTGGTCTAACCTGGAGCACTGGTTTCACATTGTTGAGAGCTTTCTCGAAGATCGAGAAACCATCTTCCTTTGTCAGTGCTTCAACGTGGCTGAGCGCTCCATAAAAGATCTTTTGCGCCTTGCTTCTCTTGCCATCCCACAAGAGGTTGTTAATGAATTTGCTCACGACTATACTATTGTACTTTGGATCGGGTTGTATTTTTCTTACCTGCGCTCTTCTTCGTCTCCCCACGTGACCTCCTTATGCGGTTGGCGTTTCCTTTGGTCGTTTCACACCATAGAGTGAACGACTCTTTTTTCTTCCTTCGACACCAGCCGTATCGTATTTCCCACGGACAATATGATACCGCACACCGGGAAGGTCTTTCACCCTGCCGCCACGAACGAGCACAATCGAGTGTTCCTGCAGGTTGTGTCCTTCGCCTGGAATATAGGCGGTGATTTCATAACCATTGGTTAAGCGAACTTTGCAGACCTTGCGCAAGGCAGAATTCGGTTTCTTCGGCGTTGTTGTGTATACCCGTGTGCAGACACCGCGGCGCTGTGGATTCTTTTGGAGAGCAGGAGCCTTACTCTTAGACAAAACTTTTTTCCTTCCTTTTCTGATCAATTGATTAATAGTTGGCATTTTCCTCCTTGTTTTTTATCATAGACACTAATTATATATAATGTTTGCGATTTGTCAACAGCAACAAGTCAATGCGCCAGGACATCGTTATCAGGGGGATGTGTAGAGACGAAGGGTCATTATCCCGTAGTGGTCGAGCGTGCTCGACTGGATTCACATGAGTCCCATTGTCGGATGGTCGGATCGTCCACTAGTCAAATCACTGAAGTGACAATAAGACAATACGACTATAGGACGATTGGACCAATGAAACCATCCGCCATAAGCTATATGCCATCAGCTATTATGCGAGACAAGTCTCGCTATTCCCGTGCTATCGTTAGATCGTCTAATTGTCGTACATTCGACCATAAGACCATCGGACTATAGGACAATCAGACTAATAGAATCGTCCATGTACCTGGTAACGATCTGTTGACCATGGACAAACGCGTCCAGCGGGTCAGACCCGAAGGACAGGGGATAGATGACAGATGATGGATGAGAGTTAGAAGAAAAGACTATCGACTAACAACTCTTATCTCTCAACTAATGCTTGTCGGGTCTGACCCCATGGATATTCTGGCCAAATTGACTAAATATCAGGCCTGACCCCATCTATACTTAAGTCTTGACAGTGGTGAGAAAAGGGTTAGGATATGAATAGAGGAAATCATGCGGATTGTCATTTTTACTATTGGTTCCAGGGGTGATGTGCAGCCGTATGTCGCACTTGCCAAGGGTTTACGGTCTGCAGGACACCCAGTAACTGTTGCTACGCATGAAGAGTTTGAGGAGCTGGTCACAACGTATGGCGTCGGTTTTGTGCGTATCGGCGGCGACGTACGAGAGATGCTCGAATCACAATCTGGTCAGGCGTGGCTCCGATCAGGATACAATCCCGTGAAATTCGCAAAGCAGTTCATGAACATTCTTGAACCGTTCAAGAAAGGTTTTCTGAGTGAGTCGCTCGATGTATGCCAGCATGCAGAGGCAATCATATACTCGACGCTATCCTTTCCTGTATATCACGTTGCTGAGGCGCTCGATGTGCCGTGCTTCTATGCGCCGCTCCAGCCGATGTCACGGACGCGCGAGATACCGTACATACAGCTCGCAGGTTCATTCACCCTTGGTAGAGCAGCAAACTGGTGGACCCATATCATCAGTGAGCAGTTGTTCTGGCAACCACTGCGACCTGATGTGAACATGTGGCGTGTGAACACGTTGGGTTTACCAAGAGAATCATTTTTTGGTCCGTTCAGCAAAGTCTATAAGAACGAGTTTCCGTTTTTGTACGGTTTTAGTGAATCGGTTTTTTCTAAGCCTGGAGACTGGCCGGCGTGGCATTACATTACCGGGTATTGGTTCTTGAATGGTCGTGACTGGAAACCTGACCCAAGGCTTGTTACATTTCTGGAAAACGGTTCAGCTCCTGTGTATATTGGTTTTGGTAGTATGGTCGTGTACGATGATCCAAACGCATTCGTGGAGCTCATCCTCAATGCAGTCAAACGCAGCGGGCAACGGGTTGTACTACAAAAAGGATGGAATCACTGGCAGACACATGGTCTTCCTGATTGGGTTTTTCCAGTCGACTATATACCACATGACTGGCTCTTTCCCCGCATGTCTGCAGTTATCCATCATGGTGGTGCCGGCACGACCGCTGCAGGACTGCGTGCAGGTGTGCCAACAGTGACCGTGCCATTTTTTGCTGATCAACCATTCTGGGGATCCCGTGTTGCTGCACTCGGCGCTGGTTGTAAACCCATTCCACCAACACAACTTAGTGCTATACGGCTCGCACATGCGATCCGTACCGCGACAACTGATGAAGACATGAAAACATGCGCCGCGGCCATTGGTTCAAAACTAAGGAATGAAGACGGCGTCGCACGCGCAATCAACATAATCAACCGCTATTTATAAACCCTGGGGTCAGGCCTAATATTTTAACGATTTGGGGTCAGGCCTGATATTTTGACGATTTGTCGATGCAAACCATGTGGTCAGACCCGACATAGCGCTGATTTCTCCTGCCTTATAGGGGATGTCTCGGATTATCGTGGTGGACGGGTCTGACCCCAATCCACAGGTTTACTCTCGTCGAAGTCATACCTGACCCCATGGCTTGACATGAAAATTACCGCGATTATCATTACATATGTTCTTTAAAATCTCGATTCTTACATTGAATATCCTGGTCGTGTTTGGTTTCTCTGCCCAGCGACCAGGTGCTACGTACTTACTGATTCCAGTAGGTGCACGGCAGAGTGGCATGGCATATGCCTTTACCGCAGTCGCAGATGACGCATCGGCAAATTACTATAATGCAGCAGGACTTGCTTTTCTTGATTCACCACAGATAACAGGCACGTACCTTGGTTATTTGTTAGGACTCCATCCGGATATGCTTCATATATATGTTGCAGCGGCGTACCCTTTTGGTAAATCATGCATCGGGTTAGATTTTACCTACTTCAACATGGGTGGAAGCTGGTATCACCCTAGCGGAGAAAACGCGTGGCGGATTGCGCCAAAGATTAGCTATGCACGCAGGTTGAATGAAAGGCTTGCACTTGGTTTAGGCTTGAAATACATCAAGCAGCAGTATGTTCCGCAATGGGTTTGGGGACCAGGGCTAAGCAGTGGTATTGATCAAGGAGGATCGGGGATGGCCTTGGCTTTTGATGCCAATGTGTTGTGGAAAGTCTTACCCGGACTGACAGTGGGGTCTGTACTTCACAATATTGGACCAGACATCGTATATGAGGAGGACCGTCCGTTTACTAGTAGTCATAGTGATCCTTTACCCTGGACATTTCGGCTTGGTGTAGCATATAGACCAATTCAGACTGACAAAATAGCTGTTCTTGTGTCAGGAGAATTCACAAAGGTTCTTGTTGGTATGTTTGCAGATGAAGAAAATGACTTCTGGCA
>DAOVBK010000206.1 GCA_030670605.1 Candidatus Stahliibacteriota bacterium | reverse complement strand
CGTATACGCAACTTTCTTGGGTGGACCTTGTATTTCAATGACTTGCGGCTTCTGTTTTCTGATCAATCCGAGCACGAGTACACCAATTCTGCGCGGTGTATATATGGTTCTTGTCGAACGGTAAAAAATGTTCTTTTCTTTGAATACATCCTCAACCTGGGTGGTTAGCGCCTCAGCCGACTTCCGTAAGAATGCAGGTGGAAATTCTTCAAATCCTATTTCAAGTAAAAAATCAATCATTTCCTGACTCTTCCTCAGCGTTCTTTTCCATATAACACTTCGCTGCCTGGCTCGCGAGAGCCCGCACGCGCGCAATCATGTTTGCCCGTTCTGAAATGCTGATAGCGCCGCGTGCTTCAAGCACATTGAATACATGAGAGCATTTTGTTGCAAAATCGTAACCAGGCAGTACCAGCCCTTTTTCAAGTAAGCCCCGCGCTTCCGCCTCGAATGAATCAAAAAGCATGTGTAAAAGTTTTGTGTCTGCTTCCTCAAAATTGTACTTGGAAAACTCAATCTCATTCTCGCGATATACGTCTCCCCAGGTGCGTTCATCATTCCATTGTATATCAAACATCGACGGCACATCCTGTAATGCCATGGCGAGGCGCTCAAGACCATAGGTTATTTCTACTGGTATTACTGGCAGTTCAATGCCGCCGGCTTGCTGGAAATAGGTGAACTGCGTTATCTCCAGGCCGTCAAGCCACACTTCCCAACCGAGTCCCCACGCACCAAGTGTTGGTGCATCCCAGTCACCTTCAACAAACCGGATTTCATGTTCTTTGAGCTTAAAACCGAGGTCTTCCAAAGATTCGAGATACTTCCGTTGGATATCATCAGGCGCGGGTTTCATAATAACCTGCAGTTGATAGAATTGCTGGGTTCGCAGCGGATTCTCTGCGTATCGACCATCGCGCGGTCGTTTTGAAAGCTCAACATAACAGACATGCCACGGCTTCTTGTCAAGAATTCTGATAAATGTTGCTGGATTGAATGTACCGGCACCAATCTCTGAATTATACGGCTCAAAAATGAGACAACCTTGTTTCTGCCAGAACCGTTTCAACTTCAGGATGACATTTTCAAATGTGTTGCGTTGTTTCATAAGCCGAGGTAGTCAGAGATGCCCTGCATGCCTTTCAGGCAGATATCGACGAATTCATTGAGCTCGAGCCCGAGGTTTGAACATGAGGCGATTTGATCGCGGTTAGCACCAGCAGCAAAACGCTTTTCCTTATATCGACGCAGCACGAAGTCAGTATCGAGCGGCTTCAGTTTCTTTTCTGGATGCATGAGTGCACTCGCAACAATGAGACCGGTGAGCGGATCCGTGGCAAAAAGTGCCCAGTCGAGCTTTGATTCCGGAGCAACGTGGCCCGCGTGACATTTGATTGCATGGATAACATCGGCACCAAGTTGTAATTTCTCGAGGAATTGCGCACCAACAAGTCCGTGCTGTGATGGTTGCCCTTTGGTCTCTTCATAGTCAATATCGTGTAGAAGCCCAGTTAAGCCCCATTTTTCGGCACTTTCGCCGAATTTGTCTGCCAATGCAATGAGGCATGCTTCAGCCGCGAGGCAATGCTTAAAAAGATTGTTATTCTGAAGCTTTTCACGCACTAATTTCAACGCATAGTCTCTGGTCATAGAATCATATTATGTATATTTTCATAAAGATGTCAAGATTCTGTCGTATTCGTGATGCGTAAGTCGTGCTCGCGGAAAAAATAACGCAGAGAACGTGAATCTAACATTGATTGACGCGGAACAATCAAGGCAAAACTGAAAGTGTATCAGGATATCAGGTTATCAGGAGATGACTATCAGAATACCAGGATATCGGTGAAAAAACGACAAATGACGAATTACAAATGTCAAATGGATAGTACAAGATAAAAGGCAAGGGGAGTTTTTGTACTCGTACATCGTAGCTCGTACTCGTATCTGAAGGCACTCGTTTTACGAATACGACGTACGATCAACGAGTACGGCCTTCGTATTCTGTTTCCTGTTCCCTGTTTTTGTGGGAGCGACTTCTGTATCTCGATGGCAAAAGACGAGAGACCAGTCGCGATATTCGGAGCTTGCCTACCAATCATCCTCTCCCTAAGCTTTTGATCCTGTATGCTTTGTCTTGTCTTTGGTTCTTGGATATTGGTTCTTGAATCTTGGCGATTAGGGCTTGGGATTTGCCGGGCTTTTGTGCACGAGTACGATGGGAAATCCAGCCTCCTGACCCTAACCTTTTGATCCTGTATGCTTTGCCCTATCCTTGGTTCTTGGTGCTTGGAATTTGGTATTTGGGGTTCGGGATTTGCCGAGCTTTTCTTGCAAGACAGCAAACAAACCTCACACAGAATATTGATTTCGCTGGTCTCGTATATATAATGATATATGCTCGGCTTAGTATTAGGTGGTGGTGCTGCCAAAGGGTATGCTCATATTGGTGTGCTCAAAGTCCTTGAGGAAGAAGGTATAAAGCCAGATTTGATTGTTGGTGCAAGCATGGGTGCATTGATCGGCGGGTTCTATGCAGCTGGATACACTGCACAGGAACTCGCTGATGTGGCGAGAGCTATCGATTCCAGTAGAAAACGCTGGTTGTTTACCTGGCAGCTCAGCAAAAAGGGTTTTGTTGACGGTGATAACGTTGTAAAATACATGGAAAAATACCTCGACAACAAGAAAATGGAGAAGTTGCCAATCAAATTCGCTGTTGTCACCTCTGATATTGAGCAATACAATGAAGTTATTATTGATAAAGGAGACCTCATCAAAGCAATCAGAGCCGCCATTTCAATTCCCGGCATATTCACGCCTGTTGAGTACAAAGGAAGAATTCTCATTGATGGCGGGTTTGTGAACCCGTTACCAATCCGTGTTGCGCAGAAGCTTGGTGCAACAAAGATAATCGCGGTCAATGTCCTGCGCACAATCGATTATCAGAGCAAGCCCCTGACACCAAGAAGGCCATCAAGGAAAGACTACACGATCAGGCATGTCATTACTGAGACCATAGAATGCATCACGCAGCGCCTCATGGACTATGAAGTTATGTACATGAAAGAAGGACTGGTCATTAACCTGGACACCGAAGAAATAGGCATGAGTCAGTTTGAAAAGGCAAAAGAAGCGATCTTCATCGGCCTTAAACAAGCCCAGAAATACCGCAAAGCCCTCGCCACCCTCGCCGGGAAACAGCAGACATAACACCACGAGTGACACCGCAGTTAAGTTTACAAAATCTGCCGTGCAGTTTTTGTAACGTTTAGCGCGTGAAAATCTATCCAGACCCCTTTGATATTGACTTGGTACGGAGTTTGACTACAATACTGCATGAAAAATATCGCAGTTTTGGCCTCAGGACGCGGCACCAATCTCCAGGCAATTATTGAAAATGCTGAGAATGGCACACTCAAAGCCAATCTCATTTGTCTTGTCAGTGACAACAAAGATGCAAAGGCGTTTGAACGTGCACGTCAGCATAATGTTGAGGCGGTCTACCTTGACCCCGGTCCAAAAAAAACATGGCTCATTCCAGAAGTCGAGGAGCAGTATGTAAAGGCGCTGCAGGATCGCAACATCGACCTTGTGTGTCTTGCCGGGTTCATGCGGATTTTGAAGAGACCATTTCTCGATGCTTTCAAAGGAAGGATTTTGAATATCCATCCTGCTCTCTTGCCATCGTTTCCTGGCTTAGATGTACAGAAAAAAGCACTGGAGTACGGTGTGAAATTCTCTGGTTGCA
>DAOVBK010000017.1 GCA_030670605.1 Candidatus Stahliibacteriota bacterium | reverse complement strand
GAGATATAATACTGGTGTCAACAAATAGAAAGCACCAAATCCCAAGCACCAATTCACAAACAATATCCAAATTACAATACATAAACAACTATTTGAAATTTAGGCATTTGGGATTTGTTTGGAATTTGTAATTTGGATTTTGAAATTTAATTCCGTTTCTAGCCTATCGTTTCCTTTACGATTTTTTCTTTTTCGTCTGCAGGTGTGCTACATAATACATTGATCACTTGGGCATCACGGAAGTAGCGTTCAACAGGATAGTCTTTCATGTACCCGTAACCACCGAAGATTTGGATCACAGAATTAGTTACATCAATCGCAGCACGCCCCATGTAGTATTTTGCCATTGATGCAGCGCGGCTATAGTTCTTACCAGCATCGCACGCCAACGCTGCGTTGTACGCCAGCAGACGACCCGCTTCAATCTGTGTTGACATGTCAGCAATTTTCTCTCTGACCATGCCGAAGGTGATTATTGGTTGACCAAATTGAACACGCTCTTTCGCATATTTGATTGCTGCCTCTGTAGCGCCCTGTGCGAGACCACATGCGATTGCAGCAAGGTAGATATTCAGAAGGTCGCACACAGCGTGGTATATTTTGTTACCATCTTCTTCTGTACCAACGAGCGACGCGTTTGTGATACTACTGTTTTCAAATGATGCAATTCCAATGCCGGCAGCTTTTAATCCGAGGGCAGTCTCGTTCTTTCGGATTGTCATCCCTGGAAAACCCCGGTCAATGACATACGTGGCGAGGTTCTTTTTCTCTACATCGGTAGGCAGAAAGATAACAAATGGTCCGTGCATGTCTGCATTGAGGACAAGTGAATTTGTACCGTTCAACATCATGCTTCCGTCTGTGCGTTCGACACTGAATTCGTTTGTGTTAGTGATTGCAAAACCGCCGATGATTTCACCGCTTGCTGCATTTTCCAAGTATTTCTTTTTCATGTCATCACTGCCGAATTTCATTATCGAAAAGGCAAACGCGTTGTGAATTGCCACAATGAGCGCAGTTGACGGACATACGTTGCTGATTTCCTCAAGTGACACAACCAACCCGATTGTATCCAGTGCTGCGCCACCCATGTCTTCAGGGATGATTGCACCGAGAATACCCATCTCGGCGAGCCGTTTCACGTTGTCTGAAGACACACTGCAGGTTTTGTCGAATTCATCGACTTTGTCGAGGATTACTTGTTGTGCGAATTTTCGTAATTCAGTTTGAAGTAAAATGCATTCTTGATTAAGTTCCATATACTACACCTCCATGATCAAAAGGCTCGAAAAGGCTGAGAGAGGGCTGAAAGAGGGGGATTAAAGGCGAAAATGGCTATAACAGCTGGGTTCATTTCCGCACTGCCTTCTGCACCTGCTTGTCTTTTAGAGACTGGATGAGACGATCCAGTAGATACATAGTACCATTGGCACAGTTGTCGAATTCTTCAAAGACTGGGTCTGCTATGTATCCTTTTCGTCTAATTCTTCTACCTCGTTCTTTCAACTCACCAAGCGAGCGCTTGCTGTAATGCAAGAATCGTAGATACTCTGCAAGTGAACCACTGTAGTATCCTTCAACGAAGTTGGCACCCACAGAATCAGACGCATTATCGATTTGTGATCGTGTCTTGAATTCGTATTTCGGTATTGATGGTAATATTTTCTGTACTAAAATATCAAACTTATTCATGTTTTGTCAGACAACCATCTTTTCATGTCCCCTTGGTTGCCTTTTCTGCCCTCTATTGCCCTTTTGAGCCATTTTATCCCTTTTTAGCCCTTTCTTTTATTCCCATCTCCCTCGTTAGTTCGAGGGCGATCACGCCTCTCTGAATTTCGTTCGTGCCTTCGTATATTTGAGTGATTTTAGCATCACGCAATCGTTTTTCAATATAGTATTCCTTCAAGATTCCGTGGGGACCGAGGATTTCAATTGCGTCAATGCATACCTTCATTGCTACATCAGATGGGTAGAGCTTGGCAAAAGATGATTCTTTAGCGAATCCTTTTACTCCAGAATCAATCATGCGTGCTGTCGCATAAATAAGTGCGCGTGCTGCTTCGATTTCAGTTGCCATGTCGGCTATTTTTCGTACAATGTACTGATTGTTCAAAAGGTCGTGTGTGTATGCATAGTCCAGCACATCTTCATATGCTCCCTGTGCAATGCCGAGTCCGATTGCACCGACGCCGGGTCGCGCACGGTCAAAATTACGCATGGTGTAGATAAAGCCCATTCCTTCACGTCCCATGAGATTTTCTTTTGGCACGTTGCAGTCCTCAAAAACGAGTTCAGTCGTGACTGATGCTCTGATACCGAGTTTGTTTTCTTCTTTACCATAAGACAAACCCGACATTTCCTTTTCGACAATGAAGGCTGAGATGCCACGTGCACCACGGGATGTATCTGTTGAGGCGAGAACAGTGTAGATGTCTGATTCGCTCGCATTCGATATGAATTGTTTCACGCCATTCAGTACGTAGTAATCACCTTCCTTTCGTGCCGTCGTTTGGATGTTCGCAACGTCACTACCTGCTTGTGCCTCGGTTAAACCGAATGCGCAGAGTGATTCCCCGGAGGCGATTTTCGGCAAATACTTCTTTTTCTGCTCTTCGCTGGCGAAGTATACAATAGGACCACAGCCAAGTGCATTGACTGCATAAGATGTTGCAATACCAGCGCACGCGCGCGCGATTTCTTCGCAGGCAATGCACATATCCATAATTTTCCCTCCTGTTCCACCATACTCTTCAGGGATGAAGATCTTAAGCATGCCCTGTTTTGCCATTTCCTTGATGAGCTCGCGAGGGAATTCCGCTTTCTCATCGAATTCGTCACGGACAGGTAGAACAAGATTCTCGGCAATATCATGTGCCTTGTTCTTTAACTGTTTTTCTTTATTGTTTAAGAAATATTCCATGAATTTTCCTCCTTACTACAAACACCAGTTTAGCAGATTTTGCTGTAATGTCAATGATAAGAAGGACGTACTCGGTTCTCGTAGACCGTATTCGTGCAAGGCAAAGGGGTCAAAGAGTCGCAAGGTCACAGAGTCAAAGAGTGAATTGCCAATAGTGAATGGCGAATAGGGACAGCTGCGCACAGCGCAAATCGGAAACCACCATCCTAAACGTTACAAAATCTGCCGTGCAGTTTTTGTAAACTTTAGGATGAGTTAGTTTCAGATAGCGGGCATTGCTATGCCATTAGCTATACGCCATTGGTGTTCGAGCTTGCTCTGCGCCAGAAAGCGCGAGACGAGTTTCGCTTTTCCTGTCCCATTGTCGGGTTGTCACCAATACGACGATACGACCATAGGACTATTAGACTAATAGAAGCAACCCCGCAGAGTAAACTCTGCCACTACACACTTAGTCCCATGGTCGGATGGTTGGATAGTCCAATAGTCAAATCATTGGAGTGACAATACGACAATAGGACTATTGGACTAGTAACATTATATAGTTTGATAGTTGCATTGTTAACCATCGAACCATCCAACTATTCAACCATGCAACCATCCAACCATGCTCACTGTTGACAACGAGCAAGTCGTATATATGATTAAGTGATGCTAATTGTCGTGCTAGTCATCGCTGCACAGCTTGCGGTAACGCCAGCATCCCCTACAGACATACAGGTTTACGATAGAACAAATGATGCAGGTGGAAGCATCGTTATTTCGTGGACCAAATCTGCTGATGACGGAGCAGGTGCTGATGCTATTGTTGAGTATCAGATTCTCCGTTCATCAGGGGAGGAAGAGTTTGAAATCATTGGTACAGCCGCGCCGGGTTCAGAAAAGTTTATTGATGGCAACACATTGGACGGAACACTCTACCGTTATGTGATACGTGCGTCCGATGGCATAGCGCTGTCAGAGCCACTCATCAGTATGCCGATCGCATCACGCGCCCAGTGGTTCCATGCGGGACGGGTTAATATTCTCGTCGCTCTCGTCCTCCTTTCGTTTTTTGTCCTCTGGTTCATTCGCAAGGCGAAAAAAGGAGAGAAACTCTATATCCGTCCGATCGCGGGATTAGAGGCAGTTGATGATGCGGTTGGTCGAGCAACTGAGATGGGTAGACCGATCATGTATGTACCGGGGATTATGGACATGGATAATATTCAGACGATTGCCAGCATGATTATTCTGGGAAGAGTCGCGCGTAAAGCAGCATCATATGAAACGCCTCTGCTTGTTCCATGCTGTCGTTCGATTGTCATGAGCGCCGCACAAGAGATAGTCAAGGAAGCATATCTCGATGCGGGAAGACCAGATACGTATGATGCTGATAAGATCAGATATCTTACCGACGACCAGTTCGGGTATGCTGCAGGTGTTGACGGCATTATGTTACGGGAAAAACCAGGCGCGATATTCTACATGGGTTGTTTCTATGCTGAATCACTCATCCTCGCTGAGACTGGTCATTCGACAGGTGCTATTCAGATTGCCGGAACCGCCATGCCATCGCAGTTGCCGTTTTTCGTCACTGCGTGTGACTATACCTTGATTGGCGAGGAGCTTTTTGCAGCGAGTGCATATCTGGGGAATGAACCGCTCCTTCTCGGAAGTCTTAAAGGACAGGATTGGGGAAAGGCGGTTATGATTTTCATTCTTGTTGTCGGTGTGATTCTGGTCACGCTCGGATTCACCAACATTATTAACTGGCTGACAACGTTTTAATAATATGAAGAAGAATGTACCGCTATTGATAACCTTCATTGCTGGCATGGCAATGATAATTCAATATTTCGTGCCACATCGACCTTTTTCAGACATACAACAAGTTTTCAATGCCTGGTTTTTGATTATTACTGTTTTTGCGATGACTCTCGGCATTGGTAATCTGATGAAAATACACATCGAGCGCGTGCATCGCCTGCGCAGCGGCTGGTGGTATAGTATTGTCTTGCTCGTTGCCTTTGTGGTTATGTTTGCTGCCGGCATATTCGGAGGAATCGAGCGAGGTACATTCTTCTATTATTTATATTGGCACATGCATATACCAATGTCATCAACGATGTTTGCACTTCTTGCCTTTTTTGTCGCATCAGCCTCATATCGTGCATTTCGTGCTCGAACCCCGGAGGCCACAGTGTTGCTCGCCTCGGCAATCTTGGTTATGATCGGTCGCGTACCAATTGGAAATTACATATGGGACAGGTTACCATTGATTAGCGATTGGATCATGAGTTATCCGAACATGGCTGGTCAGCGCGCAATTATGATTGGTATTGCGCTTGGTGTTGTTTCAACGTCGCTCCGTATCATCCTTGGTATAGAGAGAACATACCTTGCAGGAAAATGAAGTTAATTGAACGTTTAGAAAAACTTGACCGCAGGATAATATTTTTGCTCATCTTTCTTGCCGTCGTCATTCCTCTTCTTTTTCCCATTGGTTTCAAGATCGAAGTCAGCGATCCTGTTCGCAGTCTCTATGAAACAGTGGAGGCGCTACCCGCAGGATCGAGGGTGTTAATGTCCTTCGATTACGGGCCATCAACCATGCCTGAAGTCTATCCGATGAACCAGGCATTGGTACAGCATTTTTTTGAAAAAGACATCAAGATCATTGGAATGGCGCTCTGGCCAGAAGGAGTCTCGCTTGCACAAGAGGTGATGGAGGTGTCTGCTACAGAATACGGCAAAGAATACGGCGTTGACTATGTGAACCTTGGCTACAAAGCCGGCGGTATCGTTGTCATATCGGCGGTAGCAGAAAATATTCCTAACACGTTTCCACAGGACTATGCCGGTACTCCAATTGACGAATTTTCCATAATGGAGGGCGTCAAGAATTTCGACAACGTAAACCTTATTGTTAGTCTTTCAGCCGGCGACCCGGGTGTACGTGAGTGGGTGATGATCGCACAGGGCAGATATGGCAAGACAGTTGGTGCAGGCGTTACCGCAGTCAGTGCACCTGCGTTCTATCCATATCTAAACGCAGGCCAACTCTGTGGAATGATGGGTGGTATGAAAGGAGCCGCGGAATATGAGACGATTCTCGAAATAGCCGGCACTGCGACAAGTGGTATGGATGCTCAGTCAATAGCGCATGGCGTTATCATTTTCCTCATTGTCTTTGCTAACATTTTCTACATTATCGGAAGGAAAAAGAAAGAATGATTGAAACCATTGGCATCTGGATAGCAGCATTCCTAACACTGTGCATATTGAGCTTTCTCTATAGAGACAATCCGTTCTATAAATTCGCTGAGCATCTATTCATCGGTGTTTCTGCCGCCTACTGGGCAGCATATTATTACCACAATATTCTTTTGCCAAATCTTGTTCAGCCGCTCTTTCGAGAAGGTCAACTTCTCTTTATCATTCCGCTTGCACTTGGCATCATGATGCTTGCACGATTAGTCCCTCGTATTTCGTGGGTGTCGCGATGGCCACTTGCGTTCATTGTTGGTACGTATTCCGGGTACTACATGATTACGTATCTGCAGACAAATGCTGTTGAGCAAATCAGAGCAACACTTGTCTCTTTGGTGCAGGTTGAAAGCTGGCAGCGTTTGTTTGCTGAACCAGGTATCATTACGTTTCTCTACGCCATTGCCGTACCCCTCATTGTGGTCGGTGTTATCACCGGCATCATTTACTTTTTCTTTTCCAAAGAGCACAAAGGTGTTTTTGGTGGACTCGCGAAAATTGGCGTCTGGTTCCTGATGATTGCATTCGGGGCATCATTTGGATACACAGTCATGGCACGTATTTCGCTTTTGATTGGACGCGTATACTTTCTTCTTCATAGCTGGCTGCGCATAATATAATGCTCGGGCTGGAAGTCAATTTCAAAACATTTCTTCTTGGTGACGTCTTGCAGTTCTTGTCACGCGTTAAGAAAACGGGAGTTTTGAGAATCGCTGGCAGTGATTCAGGGGAGATTTACCTGGAAAATGGTATTGTCGTACATGCGACGGACAACTTCGGGAAAGGTATGACTGCTCTTCTCAATCTTTCGTTCGGCGAGCTTAGAACCGGTCAATTCATCGCTGATGCAAACCCGCCTGAACGTACGATATCCGGGGATTTTGGCAAGCTTACTGAGAATCTGGAAAAAAGGCGCATTGAATTTGAGGAAATCAGAAAGAAACTACCACGCATGGATGCCGTGCTTGTGAAATCTACAAAGGATCTCGAGTCAGCCGTTGCGCTGAGGCGGACCGATTGGCACATTCTTGCCCTGGTTGACGGGAAACGAACATTGAGCGATATACTAGCTGAATCAAAGGTCGGTGGCTATGAGGCAACAAAGACCATCATATGGCTCAAAGAACAGGGATTGATATATGCTCCCAAAGAAGTAGAAGAGGTCATGTCAGAGCTTATCGAATTCTTACGATTCCTGTTTGATGTTTTTGGCAAGAACGGACCGAAGTGGTTGAGTGCGTGGGGTGCTCTGAATGCAGAGAACAGCACGGTAGTGCATGCAGTGCGTATAAACGAGAAAACGATGACGGTAGAACCAGCGTTCGAACTCGACTCTACAGAGATAAAGAAAGCAATAAAGGATTTCGAACAGTATATGCGAAAAGAAGGACCGTCAGTCTATGGAAAGGTCCTTTTCCGGAAAAAGTGGCAGGATTTTGAGCGACGCTACAAAATACGATGAATGTTGCAAAGTACAGAGCGTAACGACATGACCACCAGTACCTTCGCGCATGTTGGAGGAGCCTCTCCAAGCACGCAGAGGGACGTGTAGCATGGAAGCACTCGATAAAGTTGCAGGACTTATCGGCTACGCGATAGTGAATGCAGAGGATGGTTCAGTGAAGTCAATACGAGGTTCATCAACTGCACCGATCGGTGACCTCACGGCATTTTTCTCATCAGCTGGTGAGGTTATTGTGAAGAGTCTCGCAATGGGTGATATTGGATATATTTCACTGTGCTATGGTTCGAAGCGTCTTGTCGTCTTCCCGCACGGGCCTAAATATGTCGGTATAGAGGTCGAGCGCGAGCGGAACCCGGATGGTGTTCTCAAGAGTGTCAAAGCGTCGATCTCCACAACACGGCAGGTAGAAGTCAAGCTTGCGCATAGCATACGTTCGAAGATTTATCAAATTAATTTTCTTGTCGATGAATTTGGCGGAAGAGATCAAAAGCAACATTGGTGTGAACTTCTCAGCCAGGGATTAGGTATTCTGGGCGGTGATATAGTGCCGTCTGTCGGTGTTGTCAATGACAAGCTTGCAATAAAAGAAGAGGTGCCACACGGTAGAGAAGAGGACTTCGTGCAGGCACTGCGGTCGATCATTGATTTTCTTGTCAAAAAGGCGGTTGCCGAGATGGGTTCTTCGCAGGCTCGGCAGAGAGTGCAGGCAGTCATTGCAAAGATGAAGTGATATGGAAAGTATTCTTAATCGGTATGCGGAAAAAGGCCTGTCTTCGTGTTTCGTTATTTCGCGGACTGGCGATATTGCTGTTGCACGCGATGCCGAGGGGAAGAAAGACCAACTCTTGCAGATGGCACTTGTTGTGTTTGAAACGATAAGTGCTATTGGTGAGATCAAGGTTGACAAGATGGAAATAGTGGGAGAGTCTAGAGGGCTCATTATGCAATTGGGCGAAGAGAGTCTCTTAGGGAGCCTGTTTGAGAACCGTGAAGGTGTTGTCATTGAAGAGCTGTGGACGTTACTCGAGGACATTAAGAAGCGTCCTGTGGCGTCAGTCGGTGAACGCAAACAAGAGCTGCTTGAAGCCGCAATGCTGGAAAAAATGAAGCTCATCATGGCAGACTATCTGGGAGACTTCACCGAACGTATTTACAACATACAGCTTAAATCGCAGGATATCCACACTGAAGAATTGTATGCAAAAGACATACGTCGACTTATTGCAGCACTCACAAAAGCCGCATCAATGATCATTGGTCCCACGAAGAGTCGCGATATGCGGAATAAATTGCTGGCACTGCTGAAATGAAGATCATAAACTCTAAACCCCAAACTCTAAACCCCAGCAGATGGTTCAAGGGTAAGGGTCAGGAAGCTCGAGAATTTAATTTTTCTAGCATCCTAACCCTGACCGATCTTCCATCAGTAAGAGTTTAGGGTTTAACCGGAGGTTTGATGAACACGCCATTTGGCATAGATGCGGATCAGTATTTGTTACTCGCTGTCATTCCAAATTACTTGTTAGTTCTTGGCGCGCTGCTTTTGTGGCTTGCATTTATCGTGCTTGGCAGAATCGCGCGCAGATATGAGATCGTCTTGAACGAGCGTACAAACTGGCAGTTCATGATTATTGCACCGACCGGCATTCTCGTCTTCGCGATCATTCAACTCATCTATTGCGGGCTTGGTGGTAAGATGATGCTGCCAAAACAGGGCATAAATTATATTGCGTATGGTCTATTCCTTCTGTCAGGAATCCTTTCGCTTGTCGCGAACGTACGGTTCTACCAGGTGACGAGAGGAAAATGAAATCAAAATCATGTGTTCGTACTCGTGCATCGTAGTTCGTATAGATGGAGACGATATGCGATGTGTGATGAAGAATATCCCCGACCTCGCCGTGCGCGTGCCCTCGTCTGTTCACGGACGGGGAAGCAGGGCGCGCTCACAACCCACATCTCAAATCTCACATCTTGTCCACGAGTACGAGATACGAGTCACGAATACGATATTATTTGGGGTTTAGTATTTAGAGTTTAGGGTTTCCTCTAAGGAGGCATTATGCGGGCTGACATTCCTGCCGAGATGATATTCATAGTCGCTATCCTTCTCACTGTTGTCTCTCTGATTATGTATGGATTGATCATAAAACGATTACTCGTGTTGATCAAAAGCAAGGGCATTTGGATATTTCCGGTACTTGCTGGGGTATTGCTTGTCTGCCTTGCGCTTGTGCATGTCTATCGCATGCTCTTGTACTTTCCGCTACTGGGGACGGCTGGGCCATCAGATCTATTCGATCTTATCGTCGGTTCACTTGTGCTTTCACGTATTGAGAGTCTCATGTTGCTGGGGGCTGGTATATGTGCCCTTATCGGCGGCGTATCCTACTATGCGGCGAGTTCGAGGTAGGTACCTTTTCTACGTTGACAGGCGCGTAACTATCGGTATAATTTCAGACTTGACTTGGTTTAGGTGCTAGGTATAGTAATATATGAAAGGAGGACTTGTATGATACGAGAGTTCCAGATGGGTGCCGAAGGCGGTGGTGGTTTTGTTATGTGGTTCTTGCTTATGTGCGCGGTCGTTGGTGTTGGAATAATCATTGAAAGACTATATAGCCTTTTCATCAAGGCGCGTCTTAACCCGAGGACTTTTCTCGATAAACTCATTAAGATTATCGATGCACAGGGTGTGAAGGGTGGAATTGCCTTGTGCAATAATACAGCTGCACCGGTGGCGAAAGTTCTGAGAGCAGTTCTCGATAAGGCTGATAAGGGCAAGGATGCAATGGAGGAGATGGTTACCCGAAGTGCTGCGATTGAACTCGCATTTCTTGATCGCGGTATGTCACTACTCGGCGGACTAACAACCGTTGCTCCGTTCCTCGGGTTCTTGGGAACGGTCATGGGAATGATCACGGCATTTGCCGCTATCGCGATCGCCGGTGAAGTGGAACCAACCGTGGTCGCAAGTGGCATTTCGACCGCTCTGATTACCACAAAATGGGGTCTCATTATTGCGACACCGCTCGCTATAGTTCACATTCTCTTTGCGAGCAAGACTGATGGGTACACAAGAGATATGGAAGAGGCAGCAAGCGGATTGATTGATTATCTGATTGAGCGTAAACCTAAGGGGTAAGCGCAATGGAACTGAGGAAGAGAAAAAAGCTCAAATCAGGGATCCCAACTGCAGCAATGGGTGATGTAGCATTCTTGATTCTTATCTTCTTCCTTACATCAACAGTATTCACGAAAGACAAAGGACTCAAGATGCTCTTACCCGAAAAGACAGAAGTGCAGGAAATAGTGCAAGTCAAACCAGAAAACATCGTAATGATTCTCATTAACCCCGAAGGTGCAATTAGGATCAAGGCAGCTGGTGAAGAGACTGATCTACCTCCTGATCAGTATGATGAAATCAAAACTATTGTTGAGGAGCGGCTGCTTGCACGGGATACACTTCTTGTGGTTTCTTTGCGAGCGAGTAAGAATACATCGTACTACAACATGATAGGGGTTCTTGATCAACTCAAGCTTGTTAGGGTCACGACCGATGATGGTCGAGAGCTCTGGGCGAACAAGATCAGTCTTATACCAACGAGCGAGGAACAATGAGAAAAAGTATTATTCGAAGATCAGCGCGTGGTACCACCATTCCGACGGCATCAACAGCCGATATTGCCTTTCTTCTCATTCTGTTCTTCATGGTAACAACTGTGTTCCGCGCAACGACACTGAAGCTCATGATCAAGCTGCCTGAGGCGCGGTCAACAGAGCGTATACTCCTTCGCAAAAACGTCACGAGCCTTTGGGTTGACACGGACAGCAAAATTTATGTTGATGACAACATTGTCACAGAAAATCTCGTTGCCGCGAAGATAGCACCAAAGGTCTGGAACAATCCTGAGCTCATCGTGATTCTCAATATCGATGGAGGTGTTCTGTATGGTGTGGTTGATATCATTTTAGATCAACTGAAGGAGGCAAAGGCATTCAGGATAACCTTTGCAACAGAACATAGGAGATAGTTATGCGCGATCATAAGGTGATGCATGGGGTTTATATACGGACAGGCATGATTGCTAGCCTTGTCATTTTTGTGTTGTTGTTCCTCTTTGTGCCCTATGCTGAACCAAAACCTTACGAACTCAAGAAAGAAATTATCACCATGGTGGAGGAGATCTCACAGCTAATGGAGAAATTTGAGGAACCGCCTCCGGTTGAACGTCCCAAGGTAGCGGTAGAGGCAGAAAGCGAGGTTGCGGAAGAGGCTGTTGAAACGATTGCTGCAACCGAATTCCAGGAAGACCTGATACGTACTAGACCCACTGGTCCGGCAATTGAGATTGTGCCGTATTATAAGGTAGAAGTGAAACCGCAACCGATCAATATACCCAAGCCTCGATATCCAGACCTTGCACGCAGGGCGGGAATCGAGGGGACGACCGTGGTAAAGGCATTAGTTGACATCGATGGGAGCATCATAGAGGTAAAAGTCCTGAAATCTAGTGGCAATCAGATGCTCGACCAGGCAGCCCTCGCAGCCGCGAGGAAAGCCAAGTTCACGCCGGCAAAGCAGCGGGACAAGTACGTGCGGGTGTATGTTTCCATCCCCATGCGGTTCCAGCTGACCGGCGGCTAGGTGCGTACCTTTGCTTACTTGACATTCATTCATAGGTATGTTATAATTGGTTGGTAGGATAAGGAGGTGATGTAATAGCGATATACTGCAAATGTGAGCGTATTGCAAACACAACCGTGCACAGCGACGGCAAGGGGAGGATATCTGTGCATGGCACTTCAGCGCGAGGAGAATAAAATAAAGGAGGAAAAATGAAGAGAAAGTTTCTCTCCCTCTTGGTTGTTGCAGGTCTGTTCATCTTTCTTACATGTGGAAATGAGCCACCCGAAGGTTTCTATGGAGGTTCCCCTGAAGACAGTGTAGCAATTTTCGGTTTGCTTGATGATAATCCCGCACTCACTCTAACAGAAGACATGTTCGTTTCTGACTGGGTGCCGGTCGCATTCGGAGCAGTTGAATTTTTTGATGAGGATGAATACTACCGGAATGAGGATTCCATCATCAAGCAACTTGTTGACATGGTAAAATTCTCTGATGCAACCATGACGCGGTACACAGACCTGTGGTTTGCTCGTGATACAACATGTACTGTTACACTGTACGATACGTTCGTGACACAGTGCGAGGTGCACTACACTGAACGGCACATTGGCTACTATTTCTGG
>DAOVBK010000089.1 GCA_030670605.1 Candidatus Stahliibacteriota bacterium | reverse complement strand
TAGGTAAGAACATTCATTGTGGGTGTTGGGGTCTTCTCACCGAATTCGAAGCAAGCAGGCCTGATATTTTGACGATTTGACATTGCGTTATGAAATGGGGTCAGACCGATTTGGCAGATGGCTAATGGCTTATTGCTAATGGCCAATGTTTCCCCCTCATCCTAACCTTCTCCCCTCTCTCATTTACATTCGAGACTTTCAGCAAAGGAGAAGGGAAAGAAAGTACACAGGGAGAGGGAATTGCTAACGAAGGCTTCTCGACTCGCTGATGCTCGCTCGAAGAGTAAGGGAATTGGGATTTAGAGTTTGGGGTTTGGGACTTCCGCGAAGCGGCTTAGTCGGGTCAGACCCGTTTTGCAAAGTCAAAAGGCAAAAGTAAAAGGGTAAAAGTAAGTCGTACTCGTCGAAGATCTCGAACAGAGTGAGAGGTTGAATACGAATACGAAATACGAGACACGAGTACGATTTAGGATTTTTGCTGTATAGTTTTCAGCCCGACGCCAACGAGCAGGTTCAACACAACAAAAAAGACGAGCGTATAGACGATACCAACAATGGGGATCAGAATAACTGCAGTTGCTAGGGCACCGAGGCTTGAACCGATGAGGTCGGTACTGTAAACGTAGCCTGCTTTTTCTCTCATGAGTGCCTTGACACTGAGAGGAAAGTGTAAACCACCAAAAAAACCGCCACCGAATATCAGAATGGGAATAATGATTTGCATACCTGGGATCATAACGAAGCTCAGTATGATGATGAATCCAAAATATACCGCTACAAGGATCTCAAGATATGCGAGTGGACGTATCACGTTGCCTCGTATCGCCAAATACTTCAGGTAGTACAGCGTACCACACGCGAGTCCAAGCATGTAACACGCAATAATTGCGCCGATCCAGCCGTAGACATACCCGTACAGTGCCTGAAAAAGCACGATGAGAATGACTTCCGCTGCGATCTCACTTGCACCGATGGTGAAAACTGACACATAGATGATAGAGCGCCGTCTATAGAAGAAGAAAATGAGAAGTAACGGAAGCAGGAAAAAAAGCGGATGAAGTTTAAACAGCATGACGAAGAAATCACGGACCGGTTCAGTAACAACACCACCCCAGAGTACGGTCGTGAAGTAGTAGCATACCGGTCGCACATCCGTATTGACCATGCGAGGAGACTCCTCTATCCGTTCCTGGAGGTAGCGCATTTTTTCACCCGTAAGATTGTAGCTAAAGAAATACTCATTCACGTACGTCAGTTTGAGTTCTCGCTCCTTCAGTCGCCTCGTGAGAAGCGGTACAACACTATCAATACCGACTTTGACGTCTGTCGCAATGAATGTCGTCTTGGCGGCAGGAAGGACAACGATGTTGCTAAATGAGGTCTGCAATGTGCTATATACGGTACTGAGCAGTTGTGCGAACAGCGGACTCACGATGTCCGATGGTGCCGTGATGCGAACCGAGAGTAAACCTCCGTGTTTCAGCGTGGTGTGGGCTTCAGCAAAGAATTCTGCTGTATAGAAACGATTGAGCTGCCCATTAACTGGATCGGGCAGATTAATAATGATCACATCATATTTTTCAGATGTCGTCTTAATGTAATGCCGCGCATCGCCAAAAACAGTCACCAGTTTATCATTGACTATGTCCGCACCGATGTACTTCTCATTCACCTCGAACAACACCGGGTCGAGCTCACAGTAGACGATTTTCTTGATTGTTGGGTGTTTCGAAATTTGTGTAATGCAATCACTCATACCGCCACCGACAAGCAGTACTGTTTCAGGCGATGTATGCAGGAGCAGAGCGTAATGGACTGCTTCTTCACTTGTATATACGTCGGGAAATGTAAAATCATAAACACCATTAGTGTATACATTTTTCTGACCGCCTGTCTGTGTTACTGCAATGAGGTTATATCGGGATTCCTCCACGCCGATCAACTGCTGCCCGGGCATCTGCGGTCGTCTTAAGAGCAGTTCGATATCTGATATCCTCGTCAAGGGCAACAAAAAAGCCAGCGACACAATGACCAGAACAGGTTTCCTTAATATAAAACATGCGCAGATAGATAGCAGTGAAACGGCGGCAAGTGATATGCCAGATGCAGGAAGTATTTCTAGTAAGACGAATGTAATAAGTATACCACCAACAAAAGCACCAATGCCTTCGAGAAGGTACACTTTTTCAGGTTGAAAAATACGTGACGCGGCAGGAAACAAGGCACCAATGATCAAGCATGTTGGACATAGTGCAGCGAGTACAATCAGAACAACCTGTCCGAGCTGAATCGTCTCGCCAAATGGCAGTGAAAAAATGTGCAGTGCATATCTCAAGAAGGTTATTGAGAAAATAATACTCACACAGAGAAAAAGAAGTAGTATCGCATAGACAGTCTTCGCATGCACACGGAATTTCAGTCGTGTGAAAATAAGACTACCAAAACCGCCCCATATGAGCCACACAGACAGTACAATACCAGATATGAGTTCATACCCTCCGAAAAGCGCTAGTCCTTCGCGAATCAGAAGGGTTTGTATGATCACTGCAGCCAACCCCGAGACGAAAACTACCCATTTGATGCGGAGCATGAAATTAGTGTAAGGAGAAATAATCAGAAATCAAGGCCCTGACGTGCCTTCTCGTACTCGTCTATCGTCGGTCGTGTTGAAATGGGGGTCAGACCCGCGCAATGAGCATGATGTCAGAAAACCTTCTAAGGAGCGGATGAACATAGTAGTAGTCGGGTCAGACCCCATTTCTTCCAATACGATTTTCTGTTGGCTTTTACCATTTGCCTCTTGACTTGTTATCTGTAATAGTGTTGGTCTTGACTGTCAGAGCAATTTGACTACAATTAGCCAGAGGAGAAACGCATATGTCAGGACATTCAAAATGGTCTAAAATCAAGAGAAAAAAAGCAAGTGCAGATGCAGCACGGGGCAAGGTGTTCACCAAGATTATCCGTGAGATCACTGTTGCTGCCCGGCATGGCGGTGGCGATCCTGCTTCAAATCCGCGTTTGCGTGCAGCGATCGACGAGGCGAAATCAGTGAACATGCCGAATGAAAACATCGAGCGGGCAACAAAACGCGGCACCGGTGAGCTTGAGGGACAGACGTTAGAGGAAGTGACGTATGAAGCATACGGTCCAAACGGCGTCGCAATTCTCATCGAGGTCGTGACCGACAACCGCAACCGGACGACAGGCGCAATACGATATGTGCTTGGCCGGCATAATGGCAGCCTCGGTAGTCAAGGTTCTGTCGCATGGCAATTCCATGCACAAGGTATTATCAGCATTGATGCGAAGAAATTTGAGGAGGATGCGATTATTGCCTATGCTCTGGAAGGCGGTGCGACCGATGTCAAGACGGAAGTGGATGAGTATGTTATCGTCACGTCGCCAGACGATTTCTCTAAGATAAAAGATATCTTGGAGAATAACAAAATCGAAATCCAAAGGAGCGAGCTGACAAAAATACCACAGAGTACCGTGTCGGTCTCGGAGAAAGATGCACACAAAGTGCTCAAGCTTTTTGAAGCACTTGATGAACTTGACGATGTACAGCATGTATATGCCAATTTCGATATACCTGAAGCGGTAATGGAAAAAATCTCTGCGGAAGCCAGTTGAAAGTCCTTGGAATTGACCCGGGTATTACAGCGACAGGTTACGGAATAATCGAAGAAGAGGCGTGTATCACGACGGGCACGATACGGCCAAGAACGAAGAACACCCACAATAGGATTTTGACGATCTGTCAACGCTTAGAAGAATTAATTGATACGTACAAACCAGATTGTGTATCTTTGGAACAAGCCTTTTACCACAAAAATGTACAAAGTCTGATTCGTTCTTCAGAGTTACGTGGTGCGATTATTCTCACACTTCTGAAAAACGAAATGAGTATTGTCCAATATACACCTACCAAGATCAAGCTAACGACAACCGGTAATGGCAGAGCTTCCAAGCAGCAAGTACGCTATTTCGTTGAAAGAATATTCTTGAACAGCAAAAAGCGCGTATCAAGTCATGCAACAGATGCCATTGCCATTGCCTACACCGCAATGCGCAAGATGAATCAACCACTGTGATACGAAGACTCCGGGGTATGGTTGTTGAGAAAGCATCACCCTACTTTATTGTTGATGTATCTGGCATCGGCTTCTGGGTACAGGCACCGCTTTCAACATTTGACCATGTTAAGGAAAATCAGGAAATCACATTGTATACCCAATGTCTCTTCAAAGAAGATGAGGCATTTGTATACGGCTTTCTGAATAAAAGTGAACTCGAGACATTTCAAGACCTGATTTCTGTTTCAGGTGTGGGCCCGAAGTCAGCGCTCCACCTCCTGTCGCGATTCTCGCCTGAAGAAATATCCCAGGCAATCGATGATGAAAACTGTGAATTGCTTTCGTCTGTTCCGAAAATCGGCAAGAATGTCGCAAGCAAGATCGTTTTGGAGCTCAAGGGAAAACTGAAATTCGCCGCTGAAACGCCGACATTCAGTCGCGCAGTAGACGCATTGTGTTCGCTCGGTCTCACACGCGTAGAAGCAATCCAAAGACTGAAGAAGTTGCCAAAGGACCTTTCAGTTGAAGAACTTGTCCGACACGCATTAAGGAAATAGTATGGCAGAAACAACATCAAACAAACTCCTAAACGGCGAAGAAATCTATGAATTGACGCTGCGGCCAAAGAGACTCAGTGAGTTCGTCGGGCAAAATACCATGAAAGAGAATTTGCACGTATTTATCGAAGCAGCGAAGAGACGTAAGGAACCAATCGAGCACATACTACTCTTTGGACCACCAGGCCTCGGCAAGACAACACTGGCGCACATTATTGCAAGAGAAATGGACAGCAACATCTACCCGACCGCTGGGCCGATACTCGAACGGCCATTTGATCTCGCCGGTATCCTGAGCAATCTCAATCCCGCTGATGTTCTCTTTATTGACGAAATACACCGCATCAACAAGGCGGTTGAGGAGTATCTGTATCCGGCACTTGAGGATTTTCGGCTCGATGTCATGCAAGATAAAGGTGTTGGTGCAAAAGTACTACGCTTGAACCTCAACCACTTTACCATGATCGGTGCGACAACGCGATCAGGATTGCTGACGTCACCACTACGTGCCCGCTTTGGTATCAGCTTCAGACTGGATTACTACCCGGCAGATGATCTCTATCATATTGTCCTACGGTCGGCACAGATACTCGATGTCAAGGTGTCGGACGATGCAGCGCTGGAAATTGCGAAACGTGCACGTGGCACACCGCGCGTTGCGAATCGCCTCCTCAGAAGGGTCAGGGACTTTGCGCAGGTAAAAGAGAAAGACAAAATCGATATGGAGATCTGTGAATATGCGCTCGAAAAGCTCGAAGTAGATAAACGCGGCTTGGATGAGATGGACAAGAAGATCATCCACACGATCATAGAGAAATTTCAGGGCGGACCAGTCGGCATCAGTAGTCTCGCAGTCGCGGTTGGTGAGGATGCACAGACCATTGAAGAAGTTTTTGAACCATTCCTTATTCTTGAAGGATTCATAAAACGCACAGCACGCGGCAGGGAAGCAACACCTATCGCGTATGAACATTTCAAGATAAAACCCAAACAAGGTCCCTTGTTTGGGAAATCCTAAACTCTAAACCCCAAATACTAAGGAAGTCCCAAGCACCAAGTACCGAATAAATCTCAAATCACAAAACCCAAACTCCATTACGCGGATTTTCGCGAATGCAATAAACGCTGATCTACGCGAATAGACGCGAATAGGCACCTGCGGTGCCTTCGATTGCACAGATGTAAACAGATTACACAAATTGAACACCCCCACCTTTTTCCTCCCCCTCTGCAGGGGGAGGAGATGATTGTTGATTCCCCCTCTACGGAGAGAGGAAATTTCCTTTTTTTCTTCTCCCCTGGGGGGAGAAGACTAAGATGAGGGGGAGGAATTGCCATTTACCATAAGCCATTAGCTATTAGCCAATTCTACGAATACGAAATACGAGTCACCAATACGATACATGTGCTTTGTTGCTTGACATATTGGATGCTGGCGCTAGAATCCTCCCATGAAAGAGATCATTTGTGCAGTACTCTGCCTATTGGTTGGCATGGCATGGGCTAGTCATACGCGTATGGACATACTCATGGCTGGTGACTTTCTTGAAGACATCACCAATATTAACATTCATCCACACCACATTGCGGTATATCACAACACTATTTATGGAGATATTACTGCTGGGCTCGAAGACTATGGTATTGTCATCACGCCTGATACGAAGTATGGAGCGTTTGCTGTCTGGCAGGAACCAGAAGTCGACCAGAATTTCAATATTGGTTACGGCATACAGCTGAAGAGATTTGACCTGGGAATACTTGCTTCTCCAGTCAAAGACCATCGTCGTATCGGCATTGGATTCGGTCGAACATTTTTCAACCGGCGTTTTGACATATCATTCTTGTATGGCGAAGATGAAGATATTGAGCGTTCTGAGTTCAATCTGCGGCTGAGGAACCGAAGCGGTGACTTTGTCATCATACCGAAGTATCAAGGCAACTACGTTCTCGCACCAATGGAGTACTACAGACACCGATTTGGTATACTGGTAGAACGGCTTGTATTCAATGATGGGTTTGTTTTTCTCGGTGCAGAATACGACTTTACGCGTGGTGATATAGAGAATGAATTCACCAATATCTATGCTGGTCTTGAGATGCCGCTGAGCAGAAGAATTGTTTTTCTTCTTGGATTCTA
>DAOVBK010000190.1 GCA_030670605.1 Candidatus Stahliibacteriota bacterium | reverse complement strand
GGCTCGTGATCTGAAATGAACCATCTGAATTGAGAAGTTTGCAACCAGCAGCTGCAGTCTTGGGACGTTTGTCCAGCAGCTGTTTCAGTGTCACGAGCGTATCTTCCTGTATCAAGGTATCCGGGTTGATGATGAGCACGTATTTGCCCTTGACGCTCTTCAATGCTTGATTATTCGCTTTTGAAAAACCGAGATTCTTGGTGTTTTCTATGAGTTGCACATTAGGGAATTTCTTCTTGAGCATTGCCTGACTACCATCGACTGAGGCATTATCGACAACAAATATCTCGACTTTTAAATCATGTTGTGCGCGTTTGATCGCCATGAGACACTGCTCAAGAAATGCCTTGACGTTGTAGTTAACGATAACAATCGATATGTCTATACGCATTTTACCTCATTATAAACCCTTGGCTCAGTATGTCAATATGACCATCCTACGATTATGTGATCCGGTACAGATATATCTGTTCATCAGGCAGGGCATCTTCACACTCCCAGTCTTCAATGGGCCACATGTACGAAACAACGCGTGTGCCTGATTTCAATTCTTCTTCAAATTTCTTCCTAAGTCTCTTGTTTGTTGGTCCGAAAAGAAAGAGCGTAACCACTGTAGCATCTCTGATGTCCTTGGCAAAAAAATTGCCAAACCGTAGCTTCACCCGATCGCCGCACGAAGCCAGCCTGACCGCACACCATGAGAAGACATAACGGAACGGATCAACCTCAATACCGACAGCTTGTGCATTGTAGCGCTTTGCCGCAGCAATGAGAATCCTACCATCACCACTTCCCAGATCATACAGCACGTCACCTTCGCCGACCTCTGCTAAATCGAGCATCTTGTCTACCATTTTCTGCGGTGTCGGGTCATAACCAGCACCGATCGTTAATGTCCAGTATTTCCAGATGACATAGCCAACAAAAACAACCGCGAGGATGATGAGTATTTCTGTCAACTGATACAAAGATCTTTTGAAAGTCTACTTCTTGAGATGTTTGTCTACAAACCGTAATATGAATTCGAGTCGTTTCTCTCTTCTGCGTGGCGAACCATGGCGTGACAAGCCGTGTGGTTCCAATGGAAAACGCACCATTTCGACATCACGGTTCAGTTGCTTAAGCGCAACAAACAGCTCTTCAGCCTGTGAAATCGGACACCGATGGTCTTGCTCACTGTGGATGATGAGGAGTGGTGTTTTCATTCTCTTGACATACTTCAACGGCGACATATTCCAATAAAATCGGTAATTCTTCTTTTCCCACCAGTACCCTTTGAATTCATGAGGAAAGCCAAACCCGAAATCAGAGCTGAAGAATGAAAGCATATTCACAACGCTGCGCATAGTAACAGCGCACGCAAACATGTTGGTGTGTCCGATAATCCAATTGGTCATGAATCCACCATAACTGCCGCCCATAACTGCCATCCTTTTCTTATCGATGTACCTTTTGCGGGTGAGTAATCTCATCGCCTTCATGATATCTTTTGTGTCCGGAATACCCCATCGGTTATGCAATGCCTTCGCGAATCGCTCACCATAGCTAATGCTGCCATGGGGGTTTGAATAAAAAACAACGTATCCATTGTGCGCAAGAACCTGGAATTCGTGAAAGAACGAATTGCCATACGCAGCAGTTGGACCACCATGGATCTGAACAATAAGCGGATATTTCTTTCTCTTATTGAAATTTGGTGGCTTGAGCAACCAGCCCTGGATTTCATCCCCCTGGTCTCCTTTAAACCAGAATTCCTCTGGTTTGAGCACGCGGTGCGTTCTGAAATAGGTTTTATTTAAGTCGGTTGCCTGTTGTAGTTTCTTATCACGCAGTATGTACAGATTACCAGGGTCAACCGGTGTTGCAATGGCAAGCGCGAATGTATCTTTGCCATTATGGTCGTAGGCATAAACCACCTGATCTCCTGCCAGCACCTCTACCACCCTTCTCTTCTTGATGTCTATGCCGTAGAGCTTGGCACTACCATTGTCAGCGACTGTCTGGTATAAGAATCTACCATCTGCTGAGAAAATCGGCACAGTGCGTGCATAATGACCTAGATCATCAATAATACCGCCCGGTATCGAACGGTCGAATGACTTGGTGATGTTAACTGCCCTGCCACCACGGACAGGCACAAGCCAGATGTAGTCGTTGAGCCAGCCAACCCATCTTTCAGGATGTTGTCTACCGATATAGGCAATGTGCTTACCATCAGGCGAGAAACCCGGATTGGATTTTGGCCCTGCAGGCGTTGTTATCTTCTGTTCTCTCTTGCCGTTGATGCCAATCGTAAAAATATCGATATACAAGAATTTCCTGCACCAGTCTTTCTGACGGTTCGATGTAAATACTATTCTCTTGCCGTCCGCAGAAACCGTTGGCGCATGGTCCCCATTCTTGCCAAAAGTCAGCTGTTTCATCATGCCTGACCTCACCGCAACACGCCAGATATGTGCTTTTTCATCAGGAAGCATACCTTTCCCATCCAGTTTGTACCACATATCCTTCACATGGTAATAGAGCGGTGGCTTGCCTTCTTCTGGTACTCTTTCTTTATCATCTTTCTTGACCGTGAACTCACAGACAATATATTTGCTGTCAGATGTCCATGCATATGTCCCGAAGAAACCCTTTGCGTCGGTTATTGCATACGCTTCACCACCATCTGCTGGAATCGCCCAGATATTCTGTTTCTTCTTCTCGACATCAGTGACAATAAATGAAATGAGTTTTCCGTTAGGTGACCATCTTGGTTGTTTGATATCTTTTTTGCCTCGCACGAAATGATGAACCTTGCTATCTTTGCCGACAACAAAAAGATTCGAATAATACCTGTTCTTTTTCTTGTCCATCCATTCGACTGAATAAGCAATCTTGTCGCCGTCAGGAGAGAGCGCAATTTCACGTAAGTACTTGATTTTGTACAAATCCTGAATATCCATCTTTTTTCTTCTCATTTTTCCCTCCTTACCAGTTTGTCAGAATTGCGTTGACGAGTTTGTCAGCGGTCTTCCTCGTCGCTTCCTCAATTGCCTCATCCTCATCCTCATCTGGCGCATAGATCGACCAGTCTGAGACAGTTCCTTCCCAGAAGACCTCATTCTTGACTTTGTCAACACAGCGAGCCGAAAACTTGACTGTGAGTTTGTAGTCTATGATTCTCTGATCGCTCGTATATGTGTTCGGGTCTCTCGCATAACTGACAACTTCTCCCTCGATAATAATATCAGCGCTCGTCAAGTCGGATATCACGAGGTTACTGCCGCTGCGAAATGCCTCAATTGTCTTCTCTGTTGCTTGTTCATCCAGTCCTGGCTTCAATGTCCTGTTCTGAAAAAGCACAATGTGAACTTTCTGCATGTAGCTAGGCAACAGAGACTTTGTCGAATACCCGCAACCCGAGACAAGTAAAAAGGCAAAGGGCAAAAGGCAAAAGTAGGCAACATGCATATGTTTTTTCTTTGAACTCTGACATTTGTGATTTGCCATTTTACTTTACTTTTGACTTTTTTCTTTTGCTCTTCCCATTCACCATTTACCATTCACTCCCTATCTTCGCTTTTCACTTTTGACTTTTGACTCTTGACTTTTATTTTCCCTATTCACCATTTACCATTCACTCCTTTTTCATTTCAATTTGCCTTTTTACTTTTGACTTTTGACTTGGTGTAATGCTTCCATTCTCTTCTGAGCCTCAATACCCCACGTGTCTGAGCGACCCCGCTCCTTTATGATCTGCTCGTATACGGCCTGTGCCTCATCCAGTGCATCAAGAAACTCAAGGACAATTCCTGTCTTATAGTGTGCTGTCGGCGTCCACATCTCATCCTCAGTGAACGCATCAACGATCTTCTGATAATGGTACAATGCTCTGATAAAATCCCCTTTACCGAGATATGTTTCAGCGAGCCAGTAGTAGTATTCAGGGCTCGGATTGAGT
>DAOVBK010000103.1 GCA_030670605.1 Candidatus Stahliibacteriota bacterium | reverse complement strand
TTGATCGTGCACTATGAAAGCGCGCAGCACGTGGGTGTTTGTCGTTGCGGTCACTGGGCTCGTTTTCTCTGGGGACCGATTTCAGATACCCTGTAGTTAGAGTTGTTGCACTGCTGATGGTGTGTTTGTTTGTGTTCAGTTTTGTGCTAAAGCGTATTCAGCTGCGACGCCGGGTGCTGCAGCGTACGTTAACAGGCAGTAAAGGTTACTCTAAGGGATAGTTTTCCACTTTCTTGAACACATACCCGCCTTTTATAGCACCTCAGATGACGTGTCACAGTGGAGAATGCCACAACAATGTCAATCAGAAAACATACGTTAAGTGTTTTTTCAATGTTACAGTGTACATAACTGTTGACAAACTATTAATTTGCATGTAAAATCGATATATATACGGTATTTCAGTAAACCAAATAAGGAGGTTGGAATGAAGATTTTTCAAAGGTGTTCGTTTGTACTCTGTGCTCTTTTTGTGGTTTTGCTAGCAGCCGCCGCATACAGTGCGACCTATACTGTTCTTCAGAATGTGGTAGATGACAGCAATCCCGGCAGTCTGCGCTGGGCAATCAACATGGCAAATACAATTCCCGGCCCTGACACGATCGACTTCAATATCACAACAGGACCTGGTCCACTCTATACGATATATCCGGATTCTCAATTGCCACCACTGTTTGATCCAACTGGTGTTCTCATCGATGGATTCACACAACCTGGGTCCGGTGCTGGTGCTAATCCGCCATCGACTGCGGTTCTTACGGTTGAGGTCAATGGGTCACGTGCTGGTTTGTCGCACGGGTTCTGGATACTGTCACCTATGAACACTATTCAGGGACTGGTTGTTGATAGCTTTGAACAGGATGGCATTCGCATTCAGGCAACACTTGACCCCGGTACATTCGCTAATGTTGTCTACTGCTGTTTTGTTGGTACTGACCCGAGCGGTCTCGCAGATTGGGGCAATGGATGGAACCAGGTGATGCTCTGGGCAGGTGTCGATATTATCTGCACACCGGCTAACCCGGGTTTTGCATTTGATAATATTGTCGATAGGTGTCTCATATCAGGCAACTGGGCAGAAGGTGTGAGCATATCGAACTGCCCGCCCGGCGATGTCTATATGAATGCGGTACTTGATTGCTACATCGGAGTTGATATCGTGGGTATGGCTGATCTCGGTAATAACCATGATGGTGTATACATTGGTGAGACGGCTCACGACAATGTCATAGACGGTAATGTCATATCTGGCAATGACTACAGTGGTGTTGGCATTGTTGGCTACCAGCCACAAGGTTTCTATACAAACTACAATATCGTTTTCAATAATCTCATCGGACTGGCAAGCGACGGCGTGACACCGATGCTCAATCTACGAAACGGCGTGTCAATCGGTCAGTATGGTCCTGGTGGTAATTATGGTTATGCCTGTGGTAATATTATCGATAGTAATACGATTGCTCACAACGGTAGAAATGGCGTCATGATATGGGAAGACCAGTCGAATACTTTCAATGCTGACAGTAATATGATAACACGTAACAGCATCTACGATAACAATTTACTCGGTATAGACCTTGCTGATGATGGCGTGACACCAAATGACGGAGGCGACCCTGATGCTGGACCAAATGAGGAAGTCAATTTCCCGGTCATTACCAATGCTCTTTACTTTGGTCCCAACACAACCGTAAGCGGCACAATTGATATTGATACAGACCCGATCCAGGCAGCGATTGAGGTATTCAGGGTGCGGACAGACCCCACAGGATACGGAGAAGGTGCACTGTATCTCGGTGTCACAAATGCTGATGCAGGCGGCAACTGGACTGCGTCGGTACCGAATCTTATCATTGGGGATACCGTAACAGCAACAACAACTGACATGAACGGTAATACGTCTGAATTTGGGCAAAATGTGTCAGTTGTGTCGAGCATACAGGAGGATCAGGCAAGAAAACCAATGCAGTATGCATTGAGCCAGAACAGTCCGAATCCGTTTTCACAAGTGACGCAAATCGGCTTCAGTGTTTTGAAGACGACATATGTGGAGCTCATGATTTATGATGTGAGCGGTAGATGTGTTAAAGTGCTTGCCACGGGATTGCACAGTGCTGGAACCTACACCGTATACTGGGATGGTACTGATGAGAACAATCAGCATGTGTCATCCGGTGTCTATTTTTATGCCTTAGCAACTGATGAATTCATTTCAACGCGAACGTTGATACTAGCGAGGTAATCGGGGTCAGGTCTCAACATTTGACATTTGAATGAAAAACTTGATTATAATGGAATTGTGTTACCTTATCTGTCGTGATTTATCGCGAAAGGTGTTCTGTTATCTAATTTAAAATGTTGAGACCTGATCCCTCAAGGAGAAAAGATGGATGATGTTAAAGATGAAGTTCTGAAACATTTCAAGAAAATGCAAACAGTGTATTATGCAACGTGTGATGGTGAGATGCCGCGGGTAAGACCGATGGCGCTCATTTACCATAAAAATAGGTTCTGGATCTCTACCGGTACAAAGAACGCAAAGGTCAAGCAGATCCAGGAAAACAAGAATAGTGAGTTCTGTCTGTTAGTAGGAGAAGGTGAAAATAATGGTTGCATTAGATGCTCTGGCGAGTCTGTGATTATCGACGACCAGGAAACGAAAAAGGAATTGGCAGACACTATGCCTTTTTTCAAGGAATTCTGGAAGGATGCAGATGACCCGGACTACACCCTTATTGAGATCGTGGTCAGAAAAATCGAGTACCTCAGACCCGGTTCATATGATATAGAACGGTTTACTCTTGCTTAGTACCTCTCTGTGAAGACTTATCTTAACGTGAAGCCCTACGCGGCTGTCTAAATAGCGGTAGGTATCATACTGCTTCACAGGAGGTTACTAACATGAAACTGACACTGTTGCTCATGCTTTTCGTACCAATCGCTGTGAGTATGTGTCGAGGTGAAGGTGAACACAGCAAGATGAAAGAGCCGACTGAAAGCCGTGCGAAGGGTTCATATGAGAAGGCGACGTTTGCTGGTGGTTGCTTCTGGTGCATAGAAGCACCGTTTGAGGAAATCGAGGGCGTGACTGACGTAACATCTGGTTATACGGGTGGGCACAAGAAGAGCCCGACCTATGAGGAGGTATCTTCTGGTAGAACCGGTCATTTTGAAGCAGTGCACGTAACGTATGATCCGGCAGAAGTTACCTACGAAGAGCTACTTGATGTATTCTGGCGTCAGATTGATCCAACTGATGATGGAGGTCAGTTTGCTGACCGGGGGTCGCAATACAGAACCGCGATTTTCTATCATAACGATGAACAGAGAAAAAGCGCCGAAGAATCAAAAGCAACACTTGATAGATCTAGTAAGTTTGATGGTTCTATTGTGACGCAGGTATTGCCGGCGGCGGCATTTTATCCGGCAGAGGACTTTCATCAGGACTACTATAAGACGTGTCCGGTACGCTACAAGAGTTACAAGAAAGGTTCAGGCCGTGAGGACTATATTAAGGAGACATGGGGCGACAAGGTAAATGTCTCAAAATCAAACCAATATGTAAAGCCATCAGATAATGAACTACGCAAGAAACTTACACCTGTTCAGTTCGTTATCGGGGTCAGGTCTCAACATTTGACATTCAATCTGATACCCTTGTTTGAATAAAATAGTCTTGAAATGTGAGTGAGGGACGGTGCTTGACATTTTGACATCTTAGCCCCAATCCCGGGGTCTCATAGATTACAAAATTGTCAAAATGTCAAGCACCGTCCCCGTCACCCAAATGTTGAGACCTGACCCCATATGGGTTTCTATTTCAGGGCTTTCCAGACTATATCGCTCAAGTTCTTGACTTGAATGGTCCCGTTGCCCTTTTCGCTGACTGCAGCAGCTGCCTTTTTCAGTACCTGTTCACACGTTGGACAGGGGGTAATAAGGAGCGGTGCACCTGTGGCAATTGCTTCTTTAATACGCAGGAGTGCAATGTTATCTGAGAGATTCACATCTGACATCAGTATGCCGCCGCCGCCACCGCAGCACTGAGATGTTTTTCTATTTCGCGGCATTTCGATAAGTTCTATACTGAGTTTCTCGAGTATTTCTCTTGGTTCCTCGGTTATGTTCATGACGCGTGAAAGGTCACAGGGATCATGATACGTTGCTTTGAGTCCAAGATTCTTCTCGGGGAGATGCTCCAGTATAAACTGAGTTATGTGTTTGACATCTTTTTTGTATTCTTCATGCATAAAAGCCGTACAGGTTGGGCAGAGGGCTACGATCTCTTTTTCTGGAAAGATATCTAGGAACTTCTTCTTATGCTCTTCGAATTGCTTTCTGAATCCAAGTGCATACAAAGGATAGCCACAGCATATCTCGTCTATAACGCGTGGTTTTGCTCCAAGCTTTTCAAGAATCTTAAGATACATCTTTGTTTGATTGGGTCGGGCAAGATATTGACATCCTATGTATACAGGTATTTCACCTTTCTGAACAGGTGCCTTTATCTCTTTGTCTCCAAAGATGTTACCGGTTTCCTCGACGTTCTTTACCATCCCTTTATGTGTTTCAGATGCAAAACCAGCCTCGACAATATCTGCACGTGCTGCAGCGAGAATATCGACCACAGGAACGTTGGCTGAACATCGCTCAGAGCAATCCCGGCAATAGGTACACTGGAATAATTTGTCCGCAATATACTGGGATGGTTCGAGCTCGCCGTCGAGTATTCCATAGGCAAGAATCGTTTTTCCTCGCGCTGTGTCTGTCTCCCATCCAGTGATCTCGAACACCGGGCATCCTTCAAAACAGTACGCACATCTTATGCAAACATTTAATTCGTTTTTCCAGTCTTCTAAGTGTTTCTTTGGCATATATTCTCCTATTCTACTGGATATCTCAATTCCGTTGCAGTAACCCAATCTTCAGGTGCATCCTGCAGCTTGTGGGGATTTAGTATATTGTTTGGATCAAGTGCTTTCTTGATTGCTTTCATCATCGCAAGTGAGTCTGCTTTTTCTATTTTCCAAGCAGGTGCTTTCGAAAGTCCAATACCATGTTCAGCAGAGGTTGTTCCACCAACTGAGCGGACATATTCATAGACCTCTTCAACTGCCCGTTTTGCGCCTTCCCACTGTTCTTTCTTAGTGGGATCCATTAAAATTTTTGTATGCATACAACCTGAACCACAGTGTCCATAGGCAGTCATTACAACATTGTTCCGCTTGGCAATCTCATGGATTTTGCCTGCACATTCTGCCATTTTTGAATAAGGAACTGCCATATCATCAGCGAGGGATGTGCAGGAAAGACCCGCCTCGTATCGTGATAGTGCAGCGAACAGTTTCTTCCTGCCGGCGAATAACTTTGTTCTTTCTTTTAGCTCATAACTCAATTCAATGCCAAAGGCATTATGTTTTTCACAAATTTCCTTCATGAATTTCATTTCAGCATCTACAGCTTCTTTAACTTTTCCATCTGCTTCAAACATGACAATTGCCTCGACATCCGGCAGACCCATTTTAAGTGTCGTATTTACAGCCGTGATAGCTATATTATCCATTAACTCAAGCATGGATGGCTGGGCGCCAGTCGCTATTATTTCAGATATCGATTCGCCAGCATCCTTGAGTGTGTTGAAGCTTGCTCTGCCGATACATCGGAATTTTGGAATTGGTTTAAGCAACAAGGTTGCTTCCACGATTATTCCGAGTGTACCTTCAGAACCAACCATAAGTCTGTCAAGTTGGTAACCAGATGCCTCTACTCGTGTATTTGAGCCGAGGTTAACTAGATCGCCGTTGGCAAGCACAACCTTCATACCAAGGACTGAATCACGCGTTGCGCCATATTTCACTGACCGTATTCCAGAGGCATTGTTGGCAATTTCCCCACCGATCGTCGCAACCCTGCTTGATGCCGGTGTTGGAGGATAAAACAGACCATACGGTTTGAGTGCCCTATTCAAGTCATCATCTACTACCCCTGCCTCAACTTTACAGAGCATATCCTCGGGTCGTATCTCAATAATACGGTTCATTTTCTTTAAATC
>DAOVBK010000078.1 GCA_030670605.1 Candidatus Stahliibacteriota bacterium | reverse complement strand
CAAGAAACTATCGGCGATTCTCCTGGATGTCGCAACACTCGCTGTGCAACTGCAGAAGCCTTTGTCAGCGCGTCTCTTTCCCGTGCCCGGGAAAGAATCAGGCGAGATGACCAGTTTTACCTCGCCATACCTTGTTAATTGTAAGATACTACATGTGAAATAATTGACACAGAGGTAAGAATCACTATACTCGTGTGATGGAAGACCTTACAATAAAGGCTTTCAACCTTCTGCTTAGCAACAAAAAACAGGGTTACAGTACACACTTCAAGAGGAATTATTTCTATTTTTCTCCTGATGAGATTCACTATCATCAATGGTTCTGGGATTCTTGCTTTCATGCGATTGTCATGGCTGCCCTCAAAGTAAAACTAGCGATCAAGGAAATCGAAACGCTCCTCTCATGTCAGACCGACAACGGGTTTGTGCCACATATCATATTCTGGAAGTGGCGACTCATTGATATTGTTCACTATTTGAAATCATGGAAAAAAGAATTGCATCCGCAGCACAGGTTTTTCACCGCTGAGATTCAACCACCGGTTATCGGTATCACACTTGAGAAAATTTATGATACGACAAAAAGCGTAAAATTCTTAGAAAAATACTTGCCTCCAGCTGGGAAGTACTTTGATTACCTCAGTAGAGAACGGGACCGTGATGGTAACAGTCTCATCTCTATAGTAACGCCGATGGAATCAGGCATGGATATGGCGCCGCACTTTGATCTTGTCTTTGGAAACGCGGAAAACAATCCCGCGGTCACGAAGGGTAAGATATCGGAGATGTTAAGTGAATACCGGAAAGCGCAGTGGAATCTTGATGACATCTACAACCTTGATATTTTCAATTTCGAAGATGTCGCCGTGAATACAATTTATTGCCTTTCGCTTGAGAAACTTGCGGGGCTATGGGAATTGATCGATACGAATAAAAGCAATGAAATCCGGCAACTCCATGCCCGGGTGAAACGCGCAATTCTCGAAAAACTGTGGGATGCCGACGACAAGATTTTCTACGGTCGTTATCACAAAGGTGGCAAAGAGTACATGGTGAAGATAAAGACCGTTGCATCACTATTTCCCTTATGTCTCGACATTCCCGAAGAATACATCGGTAGTCTTGTTCAACATCTCTGTAATGAAGATGAGTTCTGGTTGACCTATCCAGTGCCGAGTGTTGCCAGAAACGAAAAATCATTTGGCCCGTTGACTGACACACGGTACATATGGCGTGGTACGACGTGGATAAACACGAATTGGTTCCTCGCTAAAGGTTTACTCAGACACGGGAAAACTGATGTATATGAAACACTCAAGAAACGCACTCTTGAGCTCATTGAAAAACACGGGTTCTGTGAGTATTATGATCCATTTACCGGGAATCCTGGTCAGGCAATGAGGAAGTTTGGATGGTCAACGCTTGCTGTTGACATGTAGGTTTACATGAAAGGAGTATGATAATGGATATCTTGGTCTTTGGTGGTTCAGGCAAGATCGGCTCTGCGATCGCCCATGATTTGGCACAACAGAAAGAAGTTGGATCGATTGGTATTGTTGGTCGACGCAAAGCGGCACTTGAAAAAGTCAAGCAATGGGTGGGAAGCGATAAGGTCAAAGTGCATGTGCTCGATATTAATGACAAAGCAGCAACCATTGTGCTTATGAAGCAATACAAAGTCGGTGCGCTCGCGCTGCCAAACAGAAAGACAAGCTATAAGGTTGTCCATACGGCAATTGAGGCGGGTTTGAACATCGTTGATACAATTGAGGAATTCCATCGGACACCTGATACCGATGAAGTTGAGGGTCTTGAGGTTCCCAAGGGTATGTCTATTGAGGGTTACGGTGAGTGGTTACACAATGCTGCCGTGAAGAATGGTGTCACGTTTGTCAGCGGCATGGGTTTTGCACCGGGCTTGAGCAATGTGACACTCGGTGAAGGTATTCGTACAATAGATGAAGCAGAAAAAGCAGTAGCACGGGTCGGTGGCATTCCTTCAAGAGAGGCAGCTGCGCGACATCCGTTGCGGTATATGATTACGTGGGCATTTGAGCATGTGCTTCGAGAATATATGATAAAGCTCAAGGTGATCAAAGGCGGTAAGATTGTTGAAGTTGATGCCACAACTGAACTGGAACCGTTCAGGTTCAATCACTTTGGTAAGGATGAGCAGCTTGAGTGTGCGATCACGCCAGGCATGCCGAGTTTTCTGTTTACGCGCCCACAGCTCAAAGAATTTGCTGAAAAGACTGTACGGTGGCCCGGACACTGGCAAGGCGTGCAGACGCTCAAGGAGTGTGGCTTGCTCAGTATCGAGCCAGTGGAATTTGCCGGAAACACGATTGCACCACGGGAGTTTCTCCTTTCGCTGATAACACCGCGACTTATTCCCAATGAAGGCGAGACTGATGTGTGTGTCATGTATAATACACTCATCGGTAAAAAGAATGGAAAGAATATCACAATCGAATACTTCATGTGGGACGAACCAAAACGCAAGGATATTTCTTCAATGATGCGGGTGACCGGGTATCCGCTTGCGATCACCGCCAAGATGATGCTCATGGGTAAGATCACAGAAAAAGGCATTGTCGCGCCAGAAGATGCGATAAAAGGAGAACTCTATAAAGAGTTCATGGATGAGTTGAAAAAGCGGGATATTGATATTCTCGAGGTTACCAAAAAAGCGGATTAGAAGCAAACACATAGTCAGAGCACCCATATATCAGAGTACTACGGTACTGCTTGACACAGTGCCACTGTGGACTATACTTACGCACAAGACGTATCTCTGTAGATTGTTTTGGTGATTTTTACGCATCATTGTAGATACTCATAAGGAGGAACTATGGTTGGAGGGAGAACCCGTAGGAGAACAACCGCATGTGTATTTACGATACTACTGTTCTGTTGTGTGAGTTGCGGAACAGTGGCTTCAGTACGTCCCCTTGGTCAAGGAAGGAAAGCGGTCTCATTTTCATTTGGAGGCCCTGTTACTCCTGTCTATGATGTTGATTTACCTGTGCCCTATAGTGTCATACGGTTGAGATACGGTTTAGGTGAGAATACAGATCTGCATTTTGGCATTCATTCTACGATGTCGCTCCTCGCTAATGTTGGCATTGATGTTGGTCTGACAAAACATTTCATTGTACAATCTGGATTGAGACCGGCGCTGTGTCTGGGGGCGAGTGTGTACGGATTCTACCATATCAATGAATTCTCAAGCACGAGAGTATACCCTGAGGTCTCGTTGATATGCAGCTATGCGTTTTCCAAACATCACCACCTACTGTATTTCGGCTCTCACGCCATGATTCAATTCACCGAACCCTATGTTATCCTGGCACCCTTGGTTGGTGTTGAGGTTCCCTTTGGCAAGAGGTTTGTCGTCAACGGAGAGGCACTATGGTATGCTCCAACTGAGACAAGCAAGGACCGTGTTGTCGACTATACCCTGAGGCCCTTTGACCACGGTGCAATAGGTTTCGCTGCAGGAGTGTCATACGTTTTCTGAGGAGGTATACTGTGAAGATTACGAACCAATTGCTTCTCGCTGTTTGTATCGTGGTTGCGTGCACAAGAATGTTCAGTCTGGATGATTTTCTTTTTGATCCTACTACTATTGATAAGTATCTGAGGCCTGAGGATTTTGATTCAGAGTGGGGAACCCGATTCATTATCCATGATTCTCTCATAGAACCCGTAACATTGGTTTCAATGGGCAACAGAATCTATGGTTTTTTTGTGAGAGGCAATCCTGATTCTACTACTCATAATCAAGTCTCGATACTCTATTTTCATGGCAAAGACGAGAATATCAATAGATATTGGGCGCGAGTGGAATACTTGTGGGAAATGGGATTTAACGTCTTCATCTTTGATTATCAAGGGTACGGAAAGAGTGAAGGGAGCCCGTCAGGCGAGGCGCTATTCTCCGATGGAACAGAAGCGCTGTATTACTTGCGTTCACGAATAGACGTTGACGCATCAAAAATCGTCTTGTACGGCTGGTCAATCGGGACGTTCATCACAACATATTGTGCTGCTGATGTGCTCCACCCAGCAGCGGTCATACTGGAATCAGCGCCGGCTTCGATTACGGCACTACTGCGAGATTCTGCACTTCTTAATCTCACTGGTTCTTACGTAACAGATACAGATTTTGATAATGAAAAGAGAATCGCCGATATTGAATGCCCGTTGCTCATGATGCATGGACAGGCAGATGATTTCATTGTGTTTGAGAGACACGTCCACCTTATTTGGGATGCAGCACACGAACCGAAAGACAGTCTCTGGGTAGAAGATGCTGGACATGATGACATACCAGAAATTCTCGGCAATGAGTATCATCGGGAGGTGATCAACTTCATTGCGACACACGTCCTGCAATAGAATGTAGAACAGTGAGCGTCGCATCCTTGACAGTCTGTCTGCAACATGTAGACTTATCTTCGGCAAACAAGGAGGCTCGATGCTGCTTCGTGACGTAAGACGCGATCTGAAAACGCATATAGACTCTTCATACCGTGAAGGTGCGGAGAACTATTTCAAAGAGGGAATAAAAATCCTTGGTGTACGGACACCGATTGTACGAAAGATAGCGGCACAGTACTACGTATCAATAAAGGCAAAACCAAAGAAAGAGATTTTCCGATTATGCGAACGACTGCTAAAATCAAACCTCGCTGAAGAACGGGCAATTGCATTCGATTGGGCATACCGCCAGAGACGTGCATACGAGAAAAAAGACTTCACGCTATTTGAATCATGGCTTAAGAAGTATGTCTCCAACTGGGCAGCATGCGATGATCTGTGTGGTCATACATTTGGCTACTTCATCTTCATGTTTCCGCAGTTCTTTCCGCGCATCAAAATCTGGGCTCACTCACACAATAGATGGCTACGTCGGGCTTCAGCAGTTGTTCTGATTTACTCTGTGAGAAAGAAAAGGATGCTGCGCGAAGCATTCATGATTGCTGATATACTGCTCAAGGACAGTGATGATATGGTGCAGAAGGGCTATGGCTGGATGTTGAAAGAAGTAAGTAACCAATATCCAGAGAGAGTGTTCAGCTATGTGATGAAACGCAGAGACAAAATGCCACGAACTGCCTTACGGTATGCAATTGAAAAGTTATCTCCGTCTTTGAAGAAAAAAGCAATGAAGAGGGATTAGAGAGTGGCACGAAAAGTATCGCTTGGAATTGCCATTGTCTATCTCATCGCCGCACTCATCTATGGCGGCTGGGAATTGCTATTGATTGCCGCCATTGTTCTTATCATGCCAGTGGCGATGATCTGGTTTGGTGATGAGATCGGTGACTATGTTGGGGGATTCCACAGGATTGGAAAACCGTACATCACCAAGCGTTCTCCAGGAAGCCTTGTTTCACTGTTTGGCTGGGCTCTGCTGCTGGCACCGATTGTGATTATCATTCTCAGGCTTTTACGGTAGCCTCTCACTTCTGAATTTGCTCAATGGCGAATCCGAAAATAAGAAGATCAATTGGGATTATTGGTCTTGTCGTATTTGTGTGTTCTATTCTTATTGTTTCATACATCTTTGTCAGTAGGTTTGGCGAAATAACAGAAAACCCCCCAGAAAATACGCGATATCGTCCTTGGATACGGTGTCTGGGGATATCTGGTTTTTGCACTCTTTAACATTTTTCAAATCATCTTTGCACCAGTACCCGGTCATGTGGTGACCATATCATCGGGCATACTGTTTGGATTCCTGCGTGGCATTATCGTGACCTGGGTAAGTGTGATTATCGGCGGTAGTATTGTCATGGTAATTGCTCGAGCATTCGGCAGACGGATGCTTGAATATCTCCTTGATGAAAAAGCACAGAAGTTTGAAAGCGTAATAACGCGAAAAGGGATTTCTTTTATTTTGCTGCTGTCGATATTTCCCAATCCGATTGGTGATGGTTTGTTCTACCTTGCAGGGCTCACGACGATACCACTCAGAATACTGATACCGCTGATCGCACTCGGCAGATTACCAGGAGTTCTGTTGTCTGTGTTCTTTGGCAATGCACTCCTCACTGCCGGCATCAGTACCTGGATACTTGGCGCACTGGGTTTTCTGACCGCAGTCGGTTTCTATTTTATTTTCGGAGAGAGAATCGAGAAACTGTTCGAGAAGTTTATCGTGACCTCAACCACCCGTTAATTCTGCAAAATCTGCCGTGCAGATTTTGTAAACTTAACCATTATTAAAAAAACGATCAGACAAAGTTCGTCTTGTCTGACATTTAAGTCTATCATTACCCAGTACTCTCATATGAAACCTTTTGACTGGTTTGTGCGTATAAATAAGTAGAAATGCCTAAAGAACAGGAGGAACAATGCTATTTATCGTCGGTGCAGTACTAATCATCATGATGCCAGCGCAGACAATCGGTATAGATGCGAATGGTATGCTCGATACGGTTGTTGTGACGGCACCCCGCTATGAGTACGAAGACGCGGCATGGAGCGGTCTAATGCCTGCAGTAGTTACGACTGCGCCGCGCTGTCATACATCTGCTAAAATGGGCATGATGGATGAGGTCGTTGCGACTGCACCACGATACGAGCATGAAGATGTTGCGTGGAGTGGGTTCATGCCCGAGGTTCGCGTCACTGCTCCCCGATTCACTATACCGACAATCCTGGCATCGATGTGGCCTGGTAGAGAGAGACCAACATATGAGTGGCGTTATACAATTATGGTGATTGAGGTTCCTGAAGAGCCTAATACATTTGAGGATTAGGGTGGCTCCTATGCATAAAGCCCCTGCATTTTGTGTGCGGGGGCTTTATGTTTTTCAGAACCTATTTAAGTTTTGTGGGTAGTGGTAGTTTCGGCTTTTTCTCAAACTTTGGGATCTTGGGTGGATGTTCTTTGAGAAGCTCCAAACATTCCCTTATTCCTCGTTCCAGCTGTGGGTCTTTGCCTTTCACGTAATCTTGTGGTTTGTATTCAACTTCAATGTCTGGGTCAGTCCCATAGTTTTCGACCCCCCAGCCAACATCAATGAACCAGAATGAGTACTCAGGTTGCGTAGTCAATCCACCATCAGATAGGAAGTAGTATGGTC
>DAOVBK010000050.1 GCA_030670605.1 Candidatus Stahliibacteriota bacterium | reverse complement strand
TACAACGATACAGCTATCTAACAATCCAACGAAGCTGTAGTGGCAGAGTTTACTCTGCAGGATGGCGTCGAGCAAGCTCGACCACTACGGGATAATGACCCTTCGTCTCTACAACACGTCCCTCGGGTAGCGATGTATCGGCGCATTGACTATAACTTCTTGACAAGTGTACGCCTCCACGCTATATTTGAACGTATGTCTGAACACGATTCTTTGTATCTCGATACACTGACGGGCGACTATAATAAACGGTACTTAAATGAAGTACAGAAGGATACAATCACCGAGTTGATCACGAGCAGGGTGCCGCTCTCGATTGTCTGGATTGATATCGATCACTTCAAAGAGATCAATGATACACACGGTCACATGAAAGGGGATGAGGTCACTAAAGATTTGCGCATTTCTTGAAACGAGAATTGCGTAAATCTGATACCGTGATAAGGAAGAAGGGAACAGTGCGTAGAGAGTCTCAAAAAGGACCTCGATATTTTCAGATTCATTAAAGCAAAAACGTGGACAGCAAAAGCTGAAGCAGCCATGAAGGCATGTGCTTCATGATAGACATGAAACTGTTGGTTTGTGTGTTATTCTACTATTCTTTTGTGCAGTTAATCAAGATGATTAGTAAGAACCAAGAGGAGGAGTTATGAAAAGACTCATGATTCTAATACTGTTCAGTACCATGATCTTTGCTGCCGGTGATGGTTCATTCCGCTTTGTCGTGGTTGGTGACCGTACTGGTGGATGTGTTGCAGGTGTATTCCCTGAGATCATTGATGAGGTGAAGCTTTTTGCCCCTGATTTCGTCATGTGCGTCGGTGACCTCATTCATGGGTATACTGGAGACACAATGTCTCTCCATGCTCAGTGGGACACATTGATTGGGATGGTAGAGCAGTTATCATGTCCATTCTACTATGTCGCTGGAAATCATGATATCATCAATGAAGTTGATCGCGCAATCTATGAAACACGGACCGGTGTTAAGCGCTACTATTCGTTTGATTATGCGAACAGTCACTTCATCATTCTTGACAATACAATGACATACTGGACCCCGCCACAAGAGATGGATGAAGAGCAGGTGCAGTGGTTGGAAAACGATTTCCAGAAAAACAAGGATGCGGAGAATATTTTTGTGTTCTACCACATACCAACATACCTGTACGCATTGCAGAGTGACACAACAGAACCGCTCATGGAGCTGTTTGACGAATATGGTGTCAGCATTGTCTTCACTGGCCATCATCATCAGTACTCTTACTACAATAGAAATGCAGTGGAATATATCAATGTTGGTAGCTCCGGTGGTGGCATGGGTTCCCGAGATTATGGCAGAGGGCACTTCTTTCACTATCTTTTTGTGACGGTAAAGGGCAGTGAAAATAACATTGCGGTTGTTCGCAAAGACAATGTGTTTATGCGTAATCTATTGACTGCCAGTGATTTGCGGGTGATAGACAGGGTTGATGAAGAGGCAGTGGAGATTGCGCCATTTATGGTTCGTGATGGTGAGCGCAGTGTGACACACGATATCTCAGCGACAATACACAACTTTGGTCCGGATTCAATAGTACAACCAGTGATATGGGATTATGATCCGGCGCGGTACACTATTTCACCAGCTGGTATGTCGGTCGAGATAGCGTCGGACGCCGCCAAACGATACTCATTTAGTGTTACTGTAGATGATGGTTCTCAGATTTTCCCGATACCGCATTTTGCGTTTCTCTATCCATTTGCCTATGGCAAATTATGCACATCATATACATACCTTCCGATCAAACGCCTCAAGAAGGTGATGAAAGTAAAATCAGCGCCTGTCATTGATGGAAAACTCGAATCAGTGTGGCAAAAAGCTGTTCCGATTGCGCACTACGGAGGGTATGGCTGGCAGCCAGACCCCTTGGATGACCGGACCGAGGTGTATCTGTGCCATGACGCAGACAATCTGTACATTGCTGCGCGCTGTTTTGAGAGTGATTTTTCGCAACTTACTGCGGACGCAACTGAACACGACGGCGCGACCTATTCGGATGATAATCTGTGGTTTTTCTTTGATACGAATATGGACCAGCAAACATACTATCAGGCGATTATCAACAGCAACGGCGTGGTTTTTGACCGGTTATGCAGCTTAATTGATGGCGAGAGCACTAAAGACTTGTCATGGACTGGACCGTGGGAAGCGAAAGCCGGAAGAGAAGAAGATGCATGGATACTGGAGATTAGAATTCCCAGAAAAGAACTCGCACCGTACAGCGAAGAACAGTGGGGTTTCAATTTCCGACGGCTGCAGACGAGGGTCAATGATGCCGCATACTGGTCATTGCCATTTTTCCACGACCCGACGATGTTTGGATTGATCGAATTCCAGTGACGCGAATGGACGCGAATCAAAGACACTGATACACGCGAATATACACGGAAGAAATTGCGTTAGTCGTTTTCCGGTTTCGAAAAGCGTATCGAAAATCAATTTTGTTTGCGAAACCGAATCGTTTTTCGCAACCGCGAACCAACCCATGCTTCTCGACCTTTCGATAAGCTCAGGGCAGACTCACTACCGTTCGCTCCAAGGGTAATTTTTAAGTACTGTTCGAGTGAGCGCTCCGCGCGAATCGAGAATGAAGAACTTCTCGATGCGTCCTGTCTGTGACAGGACTTACTCGAAGGATAACTTCTCATAGATGTTCCCGCTATGCTAGGGACTATATCAACATGTCATTTCGAGCCCCGAGTTAGTCGGGGGGCGTGGCAATCTCACGCTGTGTTGATCGGATTGTCCTATTGTCTTATAGCCCTATAGTCGACCATAAGACGATACGACGATGAGACTATCCGACTAAACCATTGCCCGTGGATCTGCGCATTCGGATAGAATGTGCCTCAGGCAAACCAGTTGATGTTAGCGTATCTTGTTATGATATTTTTTCTCGATGTGTGCGATTTTGTTGATACGTCGCCTGTGCCTGCCGCCCTCAAAATCGTATCGCAACCATGTCCGCAACATGTTTGCCACATTTTTCTTTCTGTATGGTCGACCGCCAAGCACAAGGACATTTGCATTATTATGTTGTCGGCTCAGTCGTGCATCCCGCCCGTCGTGGACAAGAGCAGCATATATGCCAGGGAATTTGTTAATTGCAATTGCTGCGCCGATTCCCGTACCACAGGCGAGAATACCCCTTTTTTGCTTTCCTTTCTTGACTGCGAGGGCAACTCGTTCTGCATAGTCAGGGTAGTCGACATTCTTTCTGCTATGGGTTCCAACATCCTCTATCGGATAACCCATTTCCTCAAGCAGTGCTTTGATGTATTGTTTCACGCCGAAGCCTGCGTGGTCACATCCTACAACAATCACTGGTTTTCTTTTCATGTGTCCCTGCCTTTCCTCCGAGGTCGTGAGATTGGGAGTCCATGTCTCACAATGTCTGTGCTTTTTTTTCAATTGACTGTATAAGCGAGTCAAATGATCTCTCGAACGCGATGACGCCAGCCTCAAGTAAATTCTCGCATACTGTATTGATATCAATACCACACGCAAACAGTTCATCAATGATTTTCTGAGCCTCCCGTACATCGTCTGTCAGTGCCTCCTTGACACTGCCATGATCGATAAATGCCTCGATCGTTTTCTCTGGTGCTGTGTTGACCGTGTCCTTGGCAATCAGTTCACTGACATACTTGATATCACTATATACTGGATTCTTTGTGCTCGTCGAACCCCATAACACACGCTGCACATTGGTACCTTTCTTCTGAAGCTGCTTGAATTCCGCGCTGGAGAATATGTCGAGATAGTTCTTATAGATCATTGCAGAGTTTGCAGCTGCTGCTTTGCCTTTCAGTGCCTCCAGTCTTTTGTTTCTAGGCGTATCTTTACCCATTGTTGCTTCAAGCAAATCATCTGTGGCAGTATCAATCCGGCTGACAAAAACGCTGGCAACTGATCGCACCGTACGGGCATCCCCGTTTTTCTGTAGCAGTATGGTTATGCCGTCCAGATATGCCTTTACTGTCTTGACATACTGTTGCAAAGAGAATATGAGCGTGACATTGATATTGATGCCTTCAGCAAGCAGTGCTGTAATCGCTTGAAATCCTTCTTCGGTTGACGGTACCTTGAACAGTACATTCGGGCGGTTGACCGTGGCATGGAGGCGCTTGCCTTCTTGTATTGTCTCCGGTGTCTGATATGCAAGCTTGGGATTGATCTCAAGACTGACATATCCATCAAGTCCGTTTGTCTGCTCATATATATGCTTGAAGGCATCAGCAGCATCCTGTATGTCTTTGATCGTTATCGCATCATAAATGTCAAATGTCGATTTGTTTTTCTTCTTGAATCTCTGTATGCTCGCATCGTAGTCTGTTCCCGAACTGATTGCTTTGTCAAAAATCGTTGGATTCGATGTCATTCCCCGTAGTCCATGATCGATCATATCCTTGAGCCTACCGCCATCGACGAGAGAACGGCTGATATAATCGAGCCATATGCTTTGACCGTATTCAGCAAGCTGGTCTAGTTTTGTTGACATGCTACCTCCTTTTTCTTGTAAGTACCCTATTCACTGCCTGTGTTTTGTACCAGCCAGAAATCCACTCCATGCCTTTTTCCATGAGAATCGTCAAGTTGGTTCTGACCATAAGACGTGAAACAAACGGGTGGGTTGATTCAAGAAAAAACCGGAAATGTGGATTCATCTCTGGACAACCACCAGTGATATCGAGGGTGAGTCCATGCCGCTTTCTTAGGAAATTGACAATCTTGTTCATGACGTCCCTGGACATGATCTTGGTGCCTTTTGGACTTGCTTGAACATGGCAGTGTATACATCGTTGATTACACAGATTGCCCATGTTTACCTGCAAAATCTTCAAGGTATCGAATTGTACGAATTCAGGATTTATACTCTGTAATTTAGATTTAAAATCAGTAATCATGCGCCTCCTTCCTGTATATATGACTTAAGACAATCCATAAAGCCTATCTGTTTATAGCAAAATGTTTTTACCTTTACTCTAGAAATCCCTGAAAATCAAAGCATTTGTGCTTATTGTTGCGGTTCGTATTTTCTACTCCGTATCCTCCACACCGATACATTATATACACCAGAATAGAGTGAGAAAATAACAGCGAGCCACAGCAAATATGGTGCTATGGCAACGTCAAGAATCAGTGCGCACACGGCGAATATTTGAGCAAATATTTTGATTTTGCCGTTATTGTTCGCTGCTCGAGAAATGCCATTGGGACTACCCCACCGGCGCACAAAGGCGACAGCAATTTCTCGCATCACAATTATGCTGACTGCTGACCAGCACCACAGGGCATTGACTGTGAGCGCAAGGCTGAAAAGCACCGAGATGTTGAGGATCTTATCAGCAAGCGGGTCAAAGTATTTGCCAAAGTCAGAGATTTTGTGCATGCGGCGAGCAAAGTATCCATCCAGCGCATCGGTCAAAGAAGCGAGCACGTAAATAGAGAACGCAATAATTTTGCTGTGGGGAACATCCCAGAGAATGAAGGTGATACACAGTGGCGCCAGAATGATTCGCATGGATGTGAAGATGTTCGCTATGTGCATGTTCTTATCTCTGGTAGATTTTCCTGCCGTGGGCAAAGAATCGTGACAGTTTCTCTGGTGGAACTCTGAACGCAAAAAGAATGGCAAGGAGCCAGTTGCGGAGCGTGCAGTAGAGCACACCTTCTGTTTCCCATCGGCGCGGTGATGTCTTGACCCGTTCTGGGAGGATACAAATTTCGCCACCGGTTCTTTTGATGCGTCGCATGATTTCGACATCTTCCATTATCGGAACCTCTGGGAAACCACCGATTTTTTGGAATATATCACGCCTGACAAATATCCCCTGGTCACCGAAAAATACTTTTCTTATCCGCGCCCGCCGATTACCTTCATGTTCAATTCTTCTGAACGCAGGACTATCATTTGTCAAACGTTGTGTAAAACACCCGCCGACCGCACCTTGTTCAACACACTGACGCATGCTGGACAAAGCATCTTCACCGAGGTAACAATCAGCGTGCAAGAAGAGAAGGATATCACCATGCGTCACGCAGGCGCCGGCATTCATTTGTGCTGCTCGTCCTTTTCGTGCTGTGATGACTGTCCCGAGTTGTGATGCATACGTAACACTGCCATCTGAGCTACCGCCATCAACAAAAACAAGCTCTGCACGCTGATTCAGTTCACGAAAATGGTGATGTGCGCGATTTAAGTTGTCTTCTTCATTATAGATTGGGATGATAAGGCTTATGCTCATCATGTCACGAACGATAGAATCGTGAAGGTCCTTCAAGTATCTTCGCCGAATCAGGCAAAAAGAGCTGCACCCTGTAGAGCGATGCAATCTTTTCTCTCGTGAGATCCTCGTCGTTGAGTGCTTTCTTTATTATATCATTTATCATGAACCTTCCCAGTGTACGCGTATAAGATTACGTGAGTTATTCCACATCCCTTGATCGCGCCACATGTTCAGATAAGCTACTGGATTGCATGTAGAATCTGCCCCTCGCGTGCTTTCTGAACTGGGAATTATAATCGATATAGTAGCTACGTCAATGCAGCACAGTTAGGCTTTAGGCTTTGGCAGTTAGCGATTTTTCTACGAATACGGTATACGAATCACACTTACGGGATTATTCTTCGAGCGAACGCAGTGAGTCGAGAAGTGTACTGGTATTGGTTCTCCCGCCAGAGCGGGATTCTCGTTTCAGTTACCAAATCGCAGATTTGGACAAAAACGGAATCGATTCCCCCACCCCTTACCAAGAGGCGGGGTCACTCGAACAGTAAAAAAGGATTATTGTTCGAGCGTAGTCGAGAACCACAGACTTCTCGACTCGCTGCGCTCGCTCGAAGAGTACGTTGCGCAGGGGTAGGCGCGAAACGAATTTCGCCATTCCATTGTGGGTTTTGAACCATCAGCCATAAGCTATATGCAATCAGCTTGTACGCGAGACGAGTCTCGCTATTCCTGTATTTTGGTTAGACTGTCCCATTGCCCGACCATACGACGATAGGACAATGAGACTATTGGACTAATCTTTTGCCGCGTGCTCAGTCTATGATGACTAGCTTTTTTACCTCTTTTGTTGCGGCCGTCACGAGTCTGCAGAAATAGATGCCCGATGACAGGTCGGAGACGCGTATCTCATGTTGTCCAGGCGTCTGCACGCCCGTATAGAGATCTTTCTGAAGTCTTCCGCTCACATCATACATGGCAAGGCGTACTGCGCCTTGCTGAGGCACACAATACGCTATAGTAACATCTCGTGCTGGGTTAGAGGAAAAGGAGATACCGCCAAGAAAATGATGTTCATCAGCGTATTCTTCAATACCATAGAACACATGATGCTCCTTCAGTATCCAGTCGTCCGGATCAAAATCGATTGATGTCACTGAGTCGGAGACGACAAATTCAGCATACTCTGAATCGCTCGTAATGGTCATGCCAACGAGCGTATCACTACCTGTTGTATTGAGCTCAATCTGCACGGGCATATGAAAAACCGGTGCATTTGTTTGGACCTGGTTAATCTTGATCTTTGCGAGATAGTCTTGACCATACGGTTCACACAACCAGAATACGTAGTATTCAGGATGTCCCTGGTCGTACACCCATTCGTCAAAGAACCAGGTCATGTCATAGCCATACACGTATGAGAAGACGGCATTCATGTCATCCGTACTTGCAACACCATATTCAAATGAATCACGATACGCAGCAATGGCGTCAAAGTATGTTGTGTCAGTACCTGTGTTATATACGTCGACAGCCCGGAGCATGTGCATAGCCCAGCATGCTTTACAGTACGTGTATCCGTAATTGAACAGCTGACCGGGTGGCGGGTCATACAGTGGACGGCGGTGAGCATTGTCAGCCTGTAAATAGTAGGATCTGCGCTGCATCATAAGACTCCTGAAATCTCCGTAACCATCGAGATGCCAGATGTAATTCGCATCGCTGTATGTGGCAAACCCTTCATTGAGCCATATGTCCCTGAAATCGACACAGGTGACCATGTCGCCCCACCACATGTGTGCAAGCTCATGTGCCATGCCGCGGTCAGACTGATTGAGCACCCAGTTGCGGTGTATTGTTGACTGCTCCTGGTGTTCCATGCCGCCCCAGGCGTACGGATAGACGACATCCTGTCCGTAGCGGTCAAATGGATAACTCCCGTACATGGAATCAAACAAGGCCATTGCCGTGGGTAGATGCTGGAATGAAGTAACTGACAGCGCTGAATCTTCTGGCCACACAAAATGCCGTATTTCGATCGAATCACCGTATGCATCGTACCACCAATCTGACCATTGTGCATAGCGGGATACACCAAAGTGCATGAGGTAGGTTGTAATCGGATATAACTCTTCCCAGGTATAGGTTTCTGTTGTGTCTGGGTTGCTTGTGACATCAATCAGTTCACCGTTTGCGCAGACAACAAACGAATCCGGGACCGTTACCGAAATAACACATCCGGAATCTGCCTTATCATACGGTTCATCATAACATGGCATCCATCTTCGTGCATCCCATGGTTCACCGAGTGTATAGGCGACTGTGTGAAGTGTTTGCGAATTGTATTGCTTTGGATAGTAGACAAAGCCAGTTTGACTGGGTTCTATTGACCAGGACCCGT
>DAOVBK010000161.1 GCA_030670605.1 Candidatus Stahliibacteriota bacterium | reverse complement strand
CCATCAAAGTACTTTGCCGATGATGGTATGCTAACGAAAATGCCGCGCACACCGATATCAAACCCGAGAGCATCATGGCTGTATGCAGAATGGAACAGACCTGAAGAGATGCCTGAACCAAAAGCGGTGACGAGCGGCTGCGTGTAGCCACGAAGAAGACCTTCACCAAGTCTCTTGATTCGCTCGGCCAGTGCTTCGTTCTGTGCCCACGTAAAGGTACAAATGATGAGGAGTAATGGTAGAATTTTCTTCATGGCAAAAGTATATACATGCGATACTACGTGTCAATCTCGCGGAACACAGAACGTATTTGTGATTCGTATATCGTACTCGTGATAAGGCAATCAGGTCAAAGAGTGTAAGAGTTACAGAGTCGAAAAGTGAATTATTAATCATACATTAGACTGGAATGAAGATGTTCATTCCATATATTAGCCATCTGCCATTAGCTATTTGCTAAATCCACGAATACGACCGACGATTCATGAGTACGAAACTATCCAACACCATCACCCTGCCCTCTTAACCTTCTCTTTGCCTCGAAAACCATGGATTGCCACAAATTGCCCTCGGTTGCCGTTGGATATTTTGTGTACTCTGTAATTTGGAATTTAACATTTATTTGGCTTTTGGGATTTGCCCCGTTAGAAAGGGGCTTCTACTGGTCAAAGTGACAAGAAGGTACCACCATTACCTTGAAGTATCAAAGAAAGCAATATGTTGTTTTCTAACGGGGTTTATCAGTGTACTATGTGTTCTTGGGGTTTGGGGTTTAGAGTTTGGGGTTTGTTAATGTGCTCCTTGTTTCTTGAGCACAGTGAGCACTGTCTTTAAGAATATTTTGAGGTCAAGCCGCAAAGACATATCATTAACATACTGAAGGTCATGCTCGAGCTTCTTCTTTACATCGTCAATGGATTCATCGTACGAACCCTTGACTTGCGCCCAGCCGGTAATCCCGGGGTTTACATTGAGACGCAAGTTATAGAGAGGAACGGTTTTCTTAAAGTGTTCAACAAATGAAGGTCTCTCAGGACGTGGTCCGACAAAACTCATGTCTCCCTTGATCACATTGAACAGCTGAGGTAATTCGTCCAACCGCAATGGACGCAGAATTCTGCCGATTCTTGTAATCCGTTGGTCATTCTTTCCCGCCCACACTGGTCCAGTATACTTCTCGGCATCACTGATCATGGAACGAAATTTGTAGAGAATAAACTCCTTTCCCCGATAGCCAACCCGCTTCTGCGTATACAGAACTGGACCGCGTGTATCAAATTTTACGCAGACTGCGATGAGCAGCAGCACAGGCCACAATGCAAAAAGAGCAAACAGTGTGAGTACAACATCAATAACCCGTTTTAGAAATTGGTCCCAGTGTGAGAGGGGATTGAAAATAATCTTCAAAAATGGCGATTCAGGCACTTTCTGGACGAGAAAATACTGGTAGACCATGGGATACAGTCGAGGACTGATGAAAATCTCGTAATCAGTATCTGTAAGTCCGGAAATGATACTGAATATTTCTCGTTCATGATGACCATTACTCTCAATCACTATTCCTTCAACATCATTTCGATTGAGCAAATGCGTTGGGATTATGGGATTCACCTTGGCTAATTTAACCTTCTCAACGACATTGAAGTGACTGTAATTTTCAATGGCATCACCGTTCTGAAATATAAGTACTTTCTCACGCTGCGGCTTGATGTATTCTCCGACCAAACCGCGCCAGAAAAAACGCCAGGCAATGATTGAAGGCAACATGACGAGGTATGCCGGCACAAATCCTCTCGCCTTTATGAAATCAATATTCACCAAATAGCCAAGCCCGATGATAATAATCGCACCAAGACAGAGAACTCTGAAGAGTTTGAACATTTCATTCATAAGTTGGATTTTGTACCGTGGTTCGTACAGATCAAAACTCTGAAAGAGGAACAGCCAGAATACAAGGACAATGAAATTACCGATGATTGAATTCCAGCTGATAACGGCAGTGTTAATGGCAGATGCTTTCCAGCTTATGAAGAATGCTGCAGATAGGACTACAACATCGCCAAGGATTGTAAAAAGAAACTCATGTCTGCGGGACATCAAACATCTGATGTGTTGCTATTTACCTCCTTGAGCACAAGTTAATAATATACGAGATGCCGCATTTGTCAAGAGCGAATTTCGAAACTTAAACCTCGACAAGGCACGTGGCGGTAACTGAAGGTTCCGACCTTCAGTCGACTCCGTTCTCGCGGGACAAGCGAGCAAAGTCTCGAGCTCAGTCGAGAGACGACGTCGAGAACTCCCTTTGTTTCCCACTCGCAGTTTCCTGCTGCCAAATCCCTGTAGTTATGGGCAATGGTGTTTGGCATTGGGCATTAGGATTTCATTTGGAATTCGTCTTTTGCCTTTTATCCTTTTCCGTTTGCCTTACCATTTTTGCCTTTTGCCCTTTGCCTTTTGACTTTCCTAGCTCCAGCTTCGTAACCTTTACCCCGTTAGAGATTACGTGGAAGATGCATTCTTAAGGTGTTAATTAAATAGGATGAACGCTCGATTTATGTCTCACTGCATATGTCCTATCTCTAACGGGGCGAGCCTCTGCCTGAGGCGGACAAGCATCTTGCATCCTGCATCCTGTATCTCGCATCTCGCATAATGCACATACATGCATGTTGACATTCTACAACACCCTTTTATAATTACCCAATGCGCTGCGACTTGTTTTTGAAAAAAATCCTGCTCTTCAGAAAACGTACAGAAGCAAAAGAGATGTGTAACAAGCAACTCATAAAACTAAACGGGAAGTACATAAAACCCTCCAAAACAGTGACGGTTGACGATGTCATTGAAATCGAAACATATAAGGGCATACGGACGATTAAGGTTTTAAAGGTCCCTGATAGTAATGTGAAAAAAGATGATACCGGTTCATACTATGAAGAAATGTGAGCATTTGTTAATACAACATGTGGAATAGCTGACGCCCATGAAGGTCGGAATTACGCTCGGTGACCCAGCAGGCATTGGTCCAGAAATCATCCTCAAAACAGCTCCATACATAAAGCACATGAGCAATATCCAGATTTATGGAAGCAAACGGCTTTTGCGCAAAACAGCCTTTGACCTTGGTCTCCTACGCGAATATGAAGAACTGCGAAAAACCATCGTGGATTGTGTAGATAGCATTAAATACCGATATGGTAAACCAACAAAGACGACCGGACGTGCTGCTCTTCAGTCCTTGAAATGTGCCCTGAAGGCTCAGGTAGATATCCTCATCACACCCCCGATTGTTAAAGATGTCATACGTTACCACATACCTAACTTCACTGGCCACACTGAGTATCTTGCTCGTCATTTCAATACAAAGAACTATGCCATGGTAGGGTTATGGCGCACAAAACGAATTATGCTCCTTACAACACACATGCCACTGCGGCACATATTCAAGCATGTAACGCAGCGAGCAATCTTTGAAAAAATCGTACTCCTTAACTGGAGTCTCAAGCGCTACTTCTGTGTCGACGCGCCACGGATTGGCGTAAGTGCACTCAACCCTCATGCGTTTGAGTTCAGCCTCGGTGAAGAAGAAAAAATCATGAGGGCAATTGCTGAAGCACGACAGAACAAGATCAATGCCGAAGGACCACATCCTGCAGACACACTTTTTGACCGCGACTTAGATGGTTTCTTGACAATGTACCATGACCAAGCAATGATCTATCTTAAATCAAAAAACAACGGCTTGAATTTTACCTCAGGCTTGCCAATTGTCAGATTGTCGCCACTCTACGGCGCTGCGCTTGATATTGCAGGAACCAACACGGCTGAAGCTTCAGGACTTATAACTGCCATTAAACAAGGAATAAAACTTCATAGGAATGCAAGAAGATATGATAGGAAAAATACATAACCACAAAACAGTAATTCTTTATTGCGTAATCGCCACGTTCGTATTGACCGCATGCGCTCGCAAAAGCGATCTCGAAAAAGGGATTAATGCGGTCAAGAAAGGCGACTATGCACAAGCTCTTGAGCCACTGCACAAGGTAGTGAGTGAAGATTCGCTCAACGACGAAGCTCATTACAATCTGAGCCTTGCATATGCGTATCTCGATTCTATTGAAAAATCTCATGCACATTACCTCCATCTCGTTACATGGCAATCACCATTCAAAGACAGCTCTCAACTCAAAGAGATACTGGCCCATTTTCTCGACCTTGAACCCTATGTGTGGCACCTCGTTCCCATGAAAATGAACCAGCAATTCAAGGGCGTCATGAGCCCTGATGGCCAGGCAATTGCGGTTGCCGCAGCACAGCGTGATCGACCCAATATCTATTTGATTAACCTGGACGGCAGCATTATCAAGAAAATCACGAAGAGTGGCATGAACACTGACCCTGATTTCTCACCTACCGGCACACATCTTATCTTTGTCAG
>DAOVBK010000015.1 GCA_030670605.1 Candidatus Stahliibacteriota bacterium | reverse complement strand
ATATTGTGATATAGAAGGTAAGAATCTCGCGCATGGTCATACCATGGCGTGGGAAATGCACGGAAAATGCTCTTATCTTTCTTGATGAATTGTACAACATCGTCTGCTGCATAGTAGGTTTTCGGAGAGGATACTGACGGTAAGAACTTCGTCGTTAATGGTAATACATCAACGAGCACAATGATCATTGCAGCAACCGCGATGACCCAGGATGGAATTCTCTTTTTCAAGTAGCCGTACGCCAAGCCGATGAACAGTACTGCAAAAACCAATGCACGCCATATACCAGCAATAAATGCAGAGAAATTCGTCGCGATCTTGGTCAGTTTTGCCTCAGCAGCATGTTGACCGAGCTCAGCAGCAAAACGTGGTCCGAAAGCATCTTGCATTGATTGTATGATCGACGTTCTTCCCAATGTACAAATAACCCCTGCAAGCAAGAGAATCGCAAGCACGACAAGAGCAGCAATGGAATACTTCTTTTTAGAATGTGAACCCTTTCCATTCTGCTGTGTTGCAAGAATACTATCAAAACCAATTGCGGCGAGCACAATGAATCCAAAACTAACCAAATAAAACGAGAGATTGGGAGCACGCATGAGCCTAAAGCCAGGGATCAGCGTATAAAAAATTCTATAGACTGGCGTGTAACCACCAAATGCAACAAGCAAAACAACAAGCGTGCTTATGACATAGAACTTCGTGTACGGTTTTTTCCAAAAGAAAACGACTGTAAAAAGAGCAAAGATGACGGCAAATAGTCCGAAATATTCCATGTGGAGCTTAAAGTGGCTCAATCCCCAGTAATTGTCCAATAGACCCGAGTATGTTGGAATAACCAAATCAATGGTCTCAAGTGGCGGCATCGCCCATGACGTGGCAAATTCATATCCGCGCTCAACACCGCGCGCGCCCGTTCCCAGTGTACCAAGCACAGGCAACCACACCGCTGCCATGAGCAGACAAATGAATACAACTGCACACAGACCATACACGATAACACGCACGAAGTCTCTGCGTACATACTCTTTCCTGTGTGCGATAAGATAGAAAATTGCATAGGCAAGCATGAAAAGTAATCCATAGTAGGTTATCTGAAAATGACCTTCATAAAAGGCAAATGCCGTGACCAGTGCCATACATATGAAACAGAGTAACTGTCTGGTCTTCAATCCACGATGGATAAAGAAGAGCATGAGCGGGAAAAGCGCAACACTCGCAGCGCGACCTGCGTGACCAGCCATTGGCGTTGTTGCCAGATTGCCTATAAACTGATAAGCGACCGCACCGATTGCTGCAGTATAGCCAGATACTCCAATCTCTTTAAGATAGAGGTACATCCCGATGCCCGCAAGGATAAACATAACGATGAACGTAACCGTGAGAACGACATGGATAGGCATCACCGCCTTCAATTGCTCAAGCGGTGCAAGCGGACCACCGACCGGAGCACCGAGTATGGGAACACCACCAAAGATGTGAGAATACCACAGCGGCATTTCTTCCTGTGCAGCGATCCATCTCTTCAAAGGATAGCCGCCGATCACATAATCTGAGCCAGCGATCATGCGGTTTGGACTTAGGAATCCGGCAAAGTAGATGAGCGGTAACACGATCAGCACAATGATGATGATCTTATTCCAATGCGTTTCTACAAAATTCGGTTTTGATGGTACTACAGTACGCTTCTTTTGTTTGTGTTTCTTGCTCATTTTCTAAATATACCCACTATTAAAGAGCAGTCAAGTTGGACATGCTACAGATATCTCTTGAGTTTGCGAACGAACAGAAGAAAAAGTGAAACTTCGACGATGGTCAGCCAAATCCGCGAAAGCAGGGCAGCAATAATCCCGATACCCGTAGGTAAATGCTCTCTTAGCAAAAGACTGAGTGCTCCCTCGCGTACACCCAGCCCTGCAGGTGTCACAAAACTAAGAAAACCAATAAGCCAGGCAAGTGCAAAGACACCAACCAAAATTGTGTATGTAGCAACCTCCACAGGGTAGAATGAACGAGCCAGAAACAGAAAACCAAAACCATGACACAGGAATACCAGGAAGAACAGAAGAAGGAGCGTAAGGATTTTGGGAAAGGTCAGGTTAAAGTCAATGGTTTCCCGCTTCAGTTTATTGAGTACGAAATTAACTGTTTTGTTGAAGACTGTGGGATGGATAGCAACAAGTCCGAGAAACAAAATGACAACAAGAACGTACGGGTTCAGTTGTGTTCCCTGTCCAAAGGACGGCGCACCTGTCACCAGAAAAAGCAAGATCACTGCCCAGAATTGGAGGATCATTTCCAGGACAATACTGACGAACACCGTGCGTTGAGGTACACCTTTCACCCGTGCAAAATATGCCCTGCCCATGGCAAACCAGACTTTTCCTGGAATGTACCTCCCAAGTCGAGTCAATGATAATATCTCAAAAGAATCTCGATACTGTATGTGTTCACCCAAAAGGTACAGGTTGTATTTCCAGGCAAGACTCGCCACGGCATAGGCACCAATGTGAAATAGCGCTGACAGTATCAGAAAAACGTAATTGAACTCAAGTTCTTCAAAAAAAATCTTGCTCCAGTTAATATAGAGCGCTCTGCCAATCCATATGAAAATGGCAATGCCAACAATCCAGGCGACGAAGGTTCTTTTACGCATTACTAGAGGTAGCCGAGCCCCTTGAGCCGCTCTTCTAATTTCTTTTCTTCCTTCTGCGTAAATGCAAAATCTTTTTTCTCAGTTTCACCAGCTTTTGTGTACTGCGGCTCTCTGTGCGATGACTTAAATGCGCTACGGAGCACCTTGCCATCAATATCTGAGGGGATTGGTACGTCCATCATGTAGAGTATGGTCGGCGCAAGGTCAGAGATATGAGCCCCTTCAATACGTGTGTTCTTAACCACACCAGGACCCTTGAGTATAAAAATGCCATCAGCCGCTGCCATGTGCTCACCGGTAATGTGCGGCGCGTCGAGCCGTGGTGAAATGAGCGCCGGGTAAAGGTTTGCATTAACCCGATAATCGGCATCAGGCAACCACACAATGTCAGGCAACAAATCAAAGTACGGTCCACTGAATATCTCTTCCTTGCGTTTCACAATCTTGAAAACTTTTTTGTTGGTTTGCGGGTCCTCACAGGCTATCATTTTCTCAACGATTGCCTGTGCTACTTTGTCTCGCTCTACACCTGTAATCTCTTTGTTGATGAAAATACCTCGGTGAAAATCTGCATACGCTATTGTCTTACTCCAGTCAATTCTGTCTGTCATCTGTTTGATGCCGACACTACTCTTTGCTTTTTCGGGAACAAGATTTCTGATAAAAGGAAAAATCTCGACAAGTTTCACGCCGACAGTATACGTCAATATAGAAAACCGACCTTTGAGGCTCTTATTTCTGTAGAGAAAGCCTTCTCTCTCAAGGTACGTATTTATGTGAAAATATTTTGTGCTGCGCGCGTGAAAACCATGGTCTGACATGATAACCGTGTTCTTCGGTTTGGCGGTATCTATGAATTGCCTGAGCAGTGTATCCAATTTCTCGTAGAATTCTACAATAACATCCTGCTTATGCCAGAACAGATGTTGCATATTGTCGAGCCCCTTAAAATTAACAATGAAGAAATCCGGTTGATGGTCACGAATGAGTCGCAGGCACGTTGCTGCTCTTTTCTGTGTAATATCATACTGCTTCTCTAGAAGAACAGATTTGTCAACGTCATGCTCAGGTAATTTCTTGTCTTCGGTGAGTACATCAAGGTCGATCGTGTACTCCCCTAAATCAGTTTTGAGCTCCGCAGGATAAACGAAATCATCACTCGAAGGTGGCGTGAGAAATCCAGTAATGATAAATCCATTCACCGGTTTTGGCGGATAGGTAACAGGAATGTTAACGACCCCTACTTTTTTCTTATGATTGCTCAGAATCTCCCAAATAGCCGGTGCCTTCACATCATGCGAGGTTGGCAGTTTTACCTCTTCCACGCTCTCACGCACCAATCTCGTTACGTAAACGCCGATTTTTCCAGGGTTCTTGCCCGTGTAGAACACGGGCCATGCCAAAAGACTGAGTGCGGGAATAGTGCTGGTCAGAATACCATATGAACCGTTATCCATAAGGTTCGCAAGCGTGGGCATCTTCTTACTGACCTTTGTAAGAAGATGATACGGCGCGCCATCAAGGCCAATGACAAGTACTTCCATTTTTTTCTCTTTTGTGGTAAGAAACTTTCGCCATTATAGTGTAAAAAAACGGCAAAGTCAAGCAAATCATTGTTTCGCAATGTATACATGATTCTGGTCTTCATTGACAACTGTAGTCAATTCTGTATAATACACGTATGAAACAGATACAGTACAGTTCTCCTGAAATAAGCAAAGAAGCGCAAAAACTGATTGACCGCGACAAAAAGGTCATGTTTGGCGCACACACACGGACACGAGAAATACCACTCGTTGTTGACCGTGCAGAGGGTGCCCGGGTCACTGATGTCAGCGGCAAATCATATCTTGATTTTGGTGCGGGCTTCGCAGTCGTCGGCACTGGGCACTGTCATCCCGATGTTATCAAAGCGGTGAATGATCAGCTGCAGAAACTCATACATATTTCTGGTAGTGATTTCTACTACGAACCACAAATCGCACTGGCAGAAAAACTTATCGAGATAACGCCTGGTGCATTTGATAAAAGAGTCTGTTTTGGCAGTTCGGGTGCTGAAGCAGTGGAGGCAACACTCAAAATTGCACGACACTTTAGACGCAGACCGCGCATGATCAGCTTTATTGGAGCGTTCCACGGAAGAACATTCGCGGGTATGACGATGTCCGGAAGTAAGAAAATCCAGCGCGGTCATTTTTCAGCACTCATTCCTGAAGTCTACCACGTTCCATTCCCCTATTGCTACCAGTGTGTGTTTGATAAAACATATCCGGCATGTATAAAAAAGGAATTTAAGGGCGTACCGCTCTTACACTGTGTTTCCTATCTGACAGATGTTATTTTAGAACGGCTCATTGATCCGGACGATGTCGCCCTCATTCTTGTTGAGCCTATTCAAGGTGAAGGTGGTTACATCGTACCACCAAAAGAGTTTTTACCTGCATTACGAAAAATCGCTGACACATTCAATATAATCCTCGCATTTGATGAAATACAGTGCGGTTTGGGAAGAACGGGAAAGTGGTTTGCGTGCGACCATGTTAATGTGGCTCCTGATATTATGTTGATTGCCAAGGCAATCGCGTCCGGATTTCCAATGAGTGCGACAGTCGCAAAGGACGAACTCATGGACCCTGATGTCAATGCACGCGCATGGCGGCCAGGTGCACACGGTTCTACATTCGGTGGTAATCCGGTAATTGCAGCTGCAGCGCTCGCTTCCTTGAAAATCATCGGGCAAAAGCTCATTAGCAATGCCGCAAAAATCGGCGAATTCCTGAAACAGGGTCTGACTGAAATCATGAACCGCCACAAGATTATTGGTGATGTCCGTGGCAAGGGTTTGATGATCGGCGCCGAGTTAGTCCTGGACAAGAAAACCAAACAACCATTTCCTCAATCGGTGACTAAGGATGGCAAGAACATCAAAGAAGTCATTACCGGCGAGTGCTTCAAATGCGGTCTTATCCTCTATGGTGCTGGTCCTTGTTCTCTACGCATGTCCCCACCGCTCATGATCACCAAGGACGATGCTATCGAAGCACTACGTATCCTCGAAGAAGTCATCACCCGGGTGGAGACACAGCTGTCATGATTAATCCAGCTATCTTTCGAGAGTATGATATCAGGGGTATTGCCGAAACTGACTTTACTGATGACAACGTGTATACGCTCGGAAGAGCGTGCGGTACGTACTATGTCTCTCGCGGGGAGAAAAAAGTTATCGTTGGTCAAGATGTGCGAATATCATCACCGCGCATTGCTAAAGCCATGCACAAAGGACTGAATGATTCTGGCTGTGATGTCATCGATATCGGCGTCGTACCGACACCGGTCCTCTATTTTTCTTTGTTCCACTACAACACAGGGAATGGCATCATGATCACGGCGAGTCACAATCCTAAAGAGTTTAACGGATGTAAGGTAGCGCAGAATAAGAGTACTATTTATGGTGAAGAAATACAAAAGCTGCGAAGACTGACTGAAGCAGACACGTTCGCAACTGGCAAGGGTACCATTACAACGCTCGATGCTGTTCCAGCATATATCGACTATGTTCTTGACCATATGAGAATAAAAAAGGGAATAAAAGTTGCGATTGATACGGGAAATGGAACCTGCGGTCCTCTCGTTGACACACTAATGAAAAAAATCGGAGCTGATTATCAAATATTGTACAAAGAACCTGACGGCAATTTCCCAAATCATCTGGCTGACCCGACGGTCGTCGAACATATCTCTGAGCTTATTGAGGTTGTGAAGAATGGCAGTTTTCAATGCGGCATTGGTTTTGATGGTGATGGCGATAGAATCGGCGTTCTCGATGAGAATGGTGAAATAATCTGGGGGGATGTGCTTCTCGCAATATACGCGGAAAAAGTCCTTGAGCGAATACCCGGTGCTAAAATCATCTTTGAAGTGAAGTGTTCTCAGGGACTTATCGAACGGATCGATGCTCTCGGTGGCGTTCCGCTTATGTACAAAACTGGCCATTCACTTATCAAAGCAAAGATGAGGGCAGAACATTCTCCGCTTGCCGGCGAGATGTCCGGGCACATCTTCTTTGCTGACCGTTATTATGGGTTTGACGATGCAATGTATGCGAGTCTACGGTTACTGGAGATTCTCAGCGATGACGCAAAACTATCGACACTTGCACACAAGGTACCCAAATACTACTCAACACCAGAGATACGTATAGAGACGAACGACGAAAAGAAGTTTCACATTGTTGAAGAACTGAAAGAGTATTTCAAGAAGACGTATACGGTTATCGATATAGATGGCGTGCGGGTTGTATTTCCTGACGGTTGGGGGCTTGTCCGACCATCAAACACGCAGCCAGCACTTGTTCTAAGATTTGAAGCAAAAACGAAAGAACGGCTTGATGAAATAAGAGCGTTGTTCTTGGATAGATTGAACAAACTACAAGACGACTAATACTACGTAGGAAGGGGAAATCCAGTGATTGTTTTGAAACTTTCTTTTGTCTTGTCGGCTACCTTTGTCTTTGCGTCATTGAATGCCGCCAAAACAAGATCTTCGAGCATAGATATGTCCTTTTCTTCAAGAACCTGGGGTTCTATCTTCACAGAAATGACATTTTGCTGACCGTCCATTTCGATGACAACCATACCACCACCAGCAGAACCTTCTACTTTGATTTTTTGCAGTTCTTCCATTAATTTTGCCTGCAATTTTTGCGCTTCCTGCATGATGTTTTTCACCCTGCTTCTCCCCTAATTGTTGTCATCATACAAATTCTTCTGCCAGCTTCCTGGGCATCTACCCAGAACCAAGTTCTTACTTCTTACTTCCTACTTCCTACTTCCTACTTCTTATTTCCTACTTCTTACTTCTCACATATTACCGAACCTCTTCGCCATCAAACATCACCTTCAGCGTGTTGATGATATCATCTTCTTGCCCTGACCGAGCAACTTCAACCGTGAGCGCTGCATCAGTGCCAGTGAGTTTCTTCAGTATCTGCTCAACGCTTTTCTTGTTACCAAGAATCTGTTCCTTTGAGAAATCGCTGTCTGCAACAATGGCGATATCATTACCCTGTTTCTTCACCTCTGCTCTTCTTATGATACCTGCTAATGTGGGACTCTTTTCCTGCAAATATTCGGCAAGATGTTCGCCAAGCGCTGACGCATCCCGGTGTGCTGCATGCGCCTTTGACGTGGTTTGGACAGCCTGTGATGCGGTCTGTATACGAGGAAGCACGAGTTGACTCAAGAAAAGCTCTGCAGCAACACGGCTATTCGTAGACCGTCGTATTGAATCCTCAAATCGCAAACATGTCTCCAACATACCAATAATCTCTGTTTCGCTCAGAGGGATTTTCTTGAGTATTGTACGTTCCTTTTCATCGAGGTCGATGAATTCCTCGGACACATTTGCCTTCACTAAGAGCATCATACGCAGGTAGCCCGTAAACCCTCGATAGATTTCAAGCGGCGCTGCTCCGTCCTCAATTCCTCGGTTGAGGAGTGCAATGACCTTACCCAAATCTCCGGCGAGAATGAGATCGAGTAACTCCGCATAATAATCGATCGCTAGAAATCCAACCAATTGAAAAACGTCTTCTTCTGTTATTTCGCCTTCGACAAAGGAAACCAGTTGTTCGAGAATGCTCTCACCATCACGAATGCTGCCATCTGCGCGGATGGCGATGTAATGGAGTGCACGGTCTGCTATCTGAATCTTTTCTTTCTCGGCAATCGTACGAAGCCTCGCTGTGATTTCCTGCAGGGAAAGGCGCTTGAACACAAATCGCTGACAGCGTGATAGTATGGTTGCAGGAACTTTTGTTGGGTCGGTTGTAGCAAAAACGAAGACGACGTTACGTGGTGGTTCCTCAAGTGTCTTTAATAGAGCGTTGAAAGCTTGCTCAGTAAGCATATGCACTTCGTCAATGATGTATATCTTATGCCGACCATGCAGCGGTGAATACCGTACTCCTTCCCGGAGGTTCCGTATCTCGTCAATGCCGCGGTTTGACGCACCGTCAATCTCAACCACATCTATGCTTCTGCTTATTGTGATCTCACGGCACGACTGGCACTTCTGACATGGATGTACGGTTGGACCTTCAACGCAGTTAAGACTCTTGGCAAGTATGCGTGCAGTCGTTGTTTTCCCAACGCCACGCGGTCCGGCAAATAGAAAGGCATGACCGATACGCCCACTTTTTATCGCTCCTTTAAGCGACATCACAATGTGAGCCTGACCGGTCAGCTCATCAAGATTTTGTGGACGGTATTTCAGCGATATGACACGATGAATCACAATACCCTCGCTTCGCTCGGAAATCCCAAACCCTAAGCCCTGATTCCTGAGCCCTGTATCCTAAAAAACCGGTCGTGCAGCTCCCTTCGCCAGTTCTCTCAGGAACAGTAAGACGAAAAGCTCAGACCAGGCTTCCTCATAACCAGCCCGTGCCTACGTACCGCTGCTTCTTTCCAGACCTGACGGAGTTTGTAGGCGGTACCATCATGAGACCCGATCCTCAACACTATTCAACTCCTTACTGTTGCCCCTCAGAACACTGACTCATATGAAGTATTCGACCCCGCATAAGCGGATTTCGGGTCATCCCATACGGGATTTCAAGGCACCGCTAGCTCCCCGTCTATCACGACCGGAATTATCTTGCAAAATCAATCTTCGTGAATAAGAACTCGTTGGGCTTAATGCCGCACGTGCCAATACCCATCTGCACAAGCGTGGTCTGCAGGTATTCAACATTCTTCACATTGATTTCTGAGAGCCGTTGATACTCCGGCGTTCTCATATTCAATGTGAGCGCGCCATCGCTGGGCCAATCATGGGTATTGATCATGTAATTCTTTGCGATATCCGGGTTTCTCGTGAGATAACTGAGCGCGGCGTCAACCGCATTTTTCACACGTATTGCTGCCAAGCGCTCTTCTTCTTTCACATAGTTCGTGCGCATCACAATTGCCGCATACGGCATAGACGGAATTATGTAGGAGGATATTAATCCCTCATACATTGACCTGTTACCTAAGTACACCATATATCCGCGATAGGGGTCGAGAAGGTAAAGAGCATCAACTTTCTTGTCCTCAAATGCCGTATATATCTCTTCTGGCTCAAGCGGCGTTTTCTCGATATCAGTAATGTCGATCTCCTGCTGTATTCTTGTCAGCAACAGATTCACAATGTACTCATCCTGTACAAGATATCCAAGACGTTTACGGCGCAAATCCCGCAGGGTAGTGATTCGTGATTTCTCGGGCACGATAATACCATCGAGCGCCTTACCAGTCTTTAGTTCAACAGCACCAAATGCTTTCAGCGTATCTCCGTTCAGTGCCGGCGAAATAATAAGCCAGTACCACGGAACTGCCGCCACATCGTAAAGACCATCTTTCAAGCCTTGCAGGGGGTCACCAGTAATTTCGATAAACTCTGGTTCAATTTTTTCGATTGCAAAATACCGCCGTGTGGTATCCTCATGCGCGACGTAGAACGGTACTGAGCTGTATGATCTATCAACGCCAAACCTTACTTTGGAAGGTTGTGATTCCTTATACTGAGGATATCCAACGACGAATAGAAGTGCTAAAACTCCGATAATAATGAGAACGTTAAGCCAACCTTCTGTTGCCTTAATATTCATTACTACTCCTTTTGCAGTGCTTCAACTTTCATTAGATACTCAAGTGATTTCTTGTTGTTCCCCAGTTCACGATATACGAACGCAAGGTTTGTCATGGCATCACTATTATTCGGATCAAGTGCAAGAACTTTGCCCTCATATATGTCAATGGCTTTTTGGTAATTCTTGAGTTGCTGGTGACATACACCTGTGTAGAACCACGCATATAGATCATCTTTTTGCAATGCTGTTATTTGTGTGAAATAACTGATCGCGTCTTCGTACTTCTTATCCATTACCAGAAGTTCGCCAGTGAAAAACAGTGCATCGAGGTCGTCCGGCATATAGTCAAGACTCTTTGTCAGATTCTGCAATGCACGGTCATTATTCTTTAGCTTACGGTATGTCAGACTCAACCAGTAGTACGACTGCGCGATACCATCTGTTGTCTTGTAAAATGTTTCGACGTTCCTCTTGTGCGCATTGATGCCACCATCAAATCCAAGTCTCACCTTCACTACCTCGTCAAGTTCTTGTGTCTTATTGTCCTTCCATAATCTAAGGATTTGGTGTTTCAGTGCATTGTCGATTTCAGGAACGTTTTGGAAAAGTACGCGGTTTATTCGATCGTACTTCGGTTCATAATTCTCCGTCGCAGCATTGAATTTGACCATTGCTGAATCGTAATCTCCTTTTTCAAAAAACGCCTTGCCAACGAGTAAATATGCTTCAGGATTGTCTGGGTCTATGCTCAATGCGGCACTGTACGCCTTTCGAGCCATCTCTGTGTTGTTCAGTTCACCATAGATGCCTCCTTCGAGAATATACACGTCAACCCGATCTGGATCGAGGACTTTACAGTGCGCAAGATTCTGCAACGCATCTTCATATCCCTTGTCACCCATCTGGGCAAACGCCGCATTGTAAAATGCTTGCCAGAACACAGAAACATTCCTCGTATCATCCAGTAGCCAGTTCATTGATTTGACCGAATCAATAGCTTCGCCACGCTGATACGCCTCAGTTGCAGCGATCCATTGAGAAAGCCCGATCTCTGCCTTCATAAGGAGCATATACAGTTCATAGTCATCAGGTGTCTCTTGAAGGCCAATAAGTATCTGCTCTTTTGCGCGCGCATAATCTCCATCTCGTATGGCAATCATAGCCGTATTTTTTTGCGGCGATGGACACGCAACGAACAGCATAATAAGACCCAGCAGAAGCAATTTCTTCATTATTTCCTCCTTCATGTCAATTCTAGCTAATTTGGCATTAAAGTCAACAGCAAAATAACGCTTGATTTTTCAAGCAATCGCCCTATTATTAACCATCATGTTCCACTTCTGCGTATGTATGTACCTACTGTCAATGTTTGAGCCCGTCATCATTGATTCCACAATCTGGCAGGTAAATCTGAATGATTTTATAGTACGTGAAAGGACCTTATCTGAAATCGTTACAGATTACTATGTTGATGACTTTCTCTATGTTTTAACACCACGTATGCTCTATAAGCTGGATGTTAATGATCTGTCGATCTATGACCGAATTCCCCTTCCGCAGCGATTCAACTATATGACCACAAGCAGTACGAACATCGCCCTCATTACTGCCGATGAGATAATCCTCATCGACAAAAGTAAACTCGCGTATACGGCTGGCATTGGCACTGAGCGTGGAGACAACCGACCTCTCCGCGTACCAGAGCATTTTAAACCACCATCACATGATGTGCTCTACCTCATTTCGGATTCAGGCAGCAAGAGTAAACTAACAATACTCGATGTCCAAACAGGCGAAGTGTCCCGCCGGCTGACTCTGGACAAAGTTGTCTACTACGAATGTGACTGTCTCACACGAACAATGAAGGTCCTCGATGTATCTAATAAAATCACTACCTTCGATGCTTTCCTTCATAAGAAGGAAAGCTTAACAACAGATGTGAACGCACACTGGTTCACACAAACAGATAATGGTTATTTACTCAGCAATGAAAACGGTTTTTTCTCCATAGACGCAACAGGTCGAATCACTGATTTTCTGCCTGCGGACATTGTTCATGTACAGAGCACTGACAAACTTGTCGCGTTAAGCAAACAGGGAGTACTGATTTGTGATCCTCTAACACTACGGCCACAGCAATTCATCGAACTTGGCAGACAGTTGATACGATTAGTACAAGAACGAGCAGACGAAACAGAGTATGCCATTGTCATAGATACGCTCCAAACCTTCTACGCAATTGAACTACAAACAGGGCATGTTGACATCCTCAGGAAAGAAAAGGAGGAAATCCCAATTGCTGTCCAGTATGTAGACCATATGGATACAGATTCGCTCTGGTATATTCAAATTGGCGCTTTTGCCACAACAGAAAATGCACAGAATAGCTACGACGCGCTGAGGCAGACAGGACTGCCAGTATATATTGATACGAGTGAATTGTATCGTGTTAAGCTCGGCGGTTTCTCAAGTAAGGTAGATGCACTCAATCTTATTGAGCGTACAGGCCTCAACGGTTGGTTTGTCTTTCAAGAGAGAATTCATCGCACCGAACGTACTGAATTTAGTGTCGGCACAACCACCTATGTATTTGAAGATGGAATAATAACGAGGAGCACACCATGAAGAAGATCATTTCAACAAAAGATGCACCTGAAGCAATAGGACCGTATTCGCAAGCAGTGAAAGCAGGGAATTTCGTTTTCACCGCCGGGCAGATTGCACTCCAACCAGGCACAAATACAATGGTTGAGGGAGACATAACTGCCCAGACTGAACAGGTCCTGCACAATCTGAAGGCAATACTGGAAGCCGCAGGCGCTGACATATCATCGGTCGTCAAGACGAGTGTGTACCTGAC
>DAOVBK010000244.1 GCA_030670605.1 Candidatus Stahliibacteriota bacterium | reverse complement strand
GACCATAGGACTATAGGACAATCAGACTAATAGAATCGTCAATCTACGCTGGTAACGATATGTTGACCACGGACATTCTTATCGAACCAGTACTAAAACAGCTTTAGTACTCGCGTGAATGTAATATATAAATAGTGATTCTCTCCAACAACATGACCGCTATCATATGATGTTTCATAGACGTACTGCGGTGAGATGAAAAAGCGTGGTGTAAGTCTAATATTCACGCCAGTGTATATTCTGTTCATCCTGAACCCCTGTGCCCAGTAGCCGAGAATGTTCGGTGGCGCTTCATTGTCCTCAATCACTCCCCAGAAAGGTTCCTCTGCAAAGAGGAGACTGTAGCGGTCATTGAGTTTGTAATCGAGCTTAATCATCTGCCTCACAACCAGTCCGTACCCGCTCCTCTGTTCCTCAGTTTCATAAATGCTCGCGTAGAATGTATTATGAAAGATGGTTCGACTCATCAATGTCAGCTTCTGTGCTTTTAGTTCCACAATCGGCAAGAATTCGATATTATGGGAATAAAAATGGTCATCTGTAGCATGTATTGGATATCCCATATAGTAGTACCAGAGCGGGAGTTTCAGAGCAAACGATGGTGTAAACCTGAGCGTATAGACCGGACCAGTGAGAAACTCAAGAAAAAAGAATCTCAGGGGTGAGACGTTCCTGAGCGGATCACTCCGTGCGAACTCATAGCGCACACCGGGCATGACAACAAATGCCCAGTTCGGTGAAAGAACAGTGGTGAGGTTTGCGTATGTCCATAACCTACCGCCACGCGGATGATGCGCGGCGTGTACCATACTTAAACACATCATAAGACATAACAGTACGACGGTTTTTCTCATCATCATACCCCACCTGTATCACTAGTAGGCCATTCTTTGAGCGGATGAAGGAACGAGAGGAAAATGATGCCGGCCTTGCTCAGGATCGTGGAGGAGAGAAATGCGTGGGGCTAGCCTTGCGACGGCTAGCCCCAAAAACGTGCATTGTTCTTCTCGGAAAATCTACTTAACGAAAATAATCTTCCTTACCTTATTCCCATCAGTGACACCGAAGTAGATACCTTGATTGAGTTTCTTGCCGTGATTATCATAGCCATTCCACATTGCGCGGCCATTGTCGACCTTCAGATTTCTCACCAGACGTCCTGATGCATCATAGATCGACACATCCTTACATGTTAGCGCAACTGTGATCGCAGTCATTGTGCTGAATGGATTCGGTGTTGCAACAATATCGATTTGTTCGCGTGATCCCAGTTCGTATTCTTCGACACCAACATCACTACTGACGATCGCACGGATCAACACATCATCAGTCTCTTTGTCACGATACGGTGCCCAAACACCGGTATACTCCCAGCTCTGACGACCAGACGGGAACAGCGTGTCCATGCCAAACGAGGGTTCTGCAGCCCACAGTGAAATACAGCCAATATAGAATGATCCATCCGTTATCTGTATGTTGTGCGCAGTCACATCAATGTCCCACCAGTCCGTAGCATTGATAGCAATCGTCGTGTCAAACAAAGCAGTCCCCGGGCTATTATTTGGTCCATCATCATCGAGCACCTGCACCACGACATCGGGAAATGCACCGGCATCAAAGATATAGAAGCGCGCGACATCAACCCGGGTCGGATAGATCGGTGGCGTGAATTTCGCGCCATAGCCGGAATTGTCACCATTCCATGCGAATCCTGTATTTGCGAATCCTTGATCGTACAGCAACTCAACCGGATATTCAACGACACGGAATTCTACAAAAATAGAATCATTCGGAGCAACCTGATCGCCGACTAACAGTGCTTTCACCTTGAGTTTGTACGTGCCCACAGTAGAACTGGAAAATGCCGGGGTGAATACGAGTGAATCTGTTTCATTAGGATTGAGCATGCTAATGGTCTGTGTATCAGCGAGTACCGTCACATCACCTGATGTCTTGACCTCACAGAATACATCAAATGGACCTTCGCTCTGATTGCCAGTGTTCTGCACGACTCCCCAGAGATCTACTGTACTGTCTCTATAGACAAAGAAACCACCTGAGATTTCATTCATCATCTTCATTACTGAAATATCGTGGGCTTCATAGGTTGTCGATTCTGGAGGGGAAAAGAGCACGGTGAGACTGTCGTGAATCTGATTGACGGTCGGCTGGTTGTTATGGTTGTACTCCAAGCCAACAGTACCCGCGATATTCTCAATGCCAACGGTCAAACCACCGCTCGCCCAGCCACTGCTCGGAATGCCTTGCTGCGTCAGGTACTGGAAGGTGATTGTACTATCAGCTCTTGCCAGGATGATCTGGAATGTGTTGAGACTCGGTGAATTCCAAAACGATACATCCTCGTATGAAATAATGAAGGTATCAAGAGCAGCATTTGTCCAGTAGTAAACATGTGGATCAGTGGGGGCATGACTCGGATCAAGGTCAGACATCATGGGTGCAAGCATATTGTTTGGCCGCAGCGTTGTCGGGATTCCAGGAAATGGATGACCCCTCATCGTGTTGTCACCGAATGCAATGTATCCATTCGAGCCGACATAGAATGAATTCACGGTATACCAGTAGTACGGGAATTCAAACCCGATTGAGAACGGACCAACGACATTGTCGTCGCCGAGGCCCGTCACCTCTGTACCTACACCGGAAATATCGATCCAGTTAAAGGTTGGTCCTCCCGTGGTATCGCTGTCGATCCACTCGTAACCATAGGCATCAGGGCCACCTGTCCCAGGTGTAAGCTGGGGCGTGTCTTCATACGCAAACGGAGATCCCGTTATTTGTAGTAGTATAAGTAATAAAGCCATAAACCTCCTTTCCCGTGATTATAGCTCATTATGTAACCGTGTCAATGAAGCTACTTATTGACTTAAGTCTTGCGTGGTACAACAAAAAAGGCGGCAGCCGGATTTGCACCGGCGAATAGCGATTTTGCAGACCGCCGCCTTAGCTACTTGGCTATACCGCCATGCGATTTTGCCAGGCAAAATCGCAGCGAATGGCTTATTGCTAATCGCAACCATAGGCTATCAGCCATACGCTATATGCCGTTCCGCCCTACCGGGCGGAACAAAGCGGGAGACGAGATTTGAACTCGCGACCCTCACCTTGGCAAGGTGACGCTCTACCACTGAGCTACTCCCGCAT
>DAOVBK010000169.1 GCA_030670605.1 Candidatus Stahliibacteriota bacterium | reverse complement strand
GATAACCTGATGTCCTGATACACTTTCAGCTTTGCCCTTTGCCTTGTTTGCTGCCTACTCTTTATTGTCTCCTTGTCTCCCCGTCTCCAAATCACCTTGTCAATCTGTTCCGCCCTTTGCCTTTTTCACTCTTATACTCTTACACTCTGTTGCTCTTTGACTTTTGTCCTTTGCCTTTTGCCTTGTTTGCTGCCTACTGTCTACTGCTTACTGCCTACTCTTTATTGTCGCCGTGTCTCCAAGTCACCTTGTCATTCCGTTTCTTCCCCTTTCAAGAACCGTATCATTTCCTCCATTTTCTCCAAAGGAATGGCAAGAATACCAGGATGGTAGCTCATGGTTTTGACGTACAGTGTTGCCTTTCCCTCCTTTTTGTGCAAATAGAAAGCGTATGAACACGTGGTCAGAGGAATACGCACTGCATCGTGCGGAATGATATCTTCTGCGGATCTTCGTGAGCCTCCTTTTGGCCCCTCGCGTATCCTCGTCTCATCCACCTGGATTTCCCAGATAACATAGCTCTCGAGTCTGCCTTTCGTTGCGTAGTTCATTTCGTCTTCAGACAATTTGCACGGCGGTGCCACCAACAAACGAACCATAATGTTTTTGTTGCGTATGAAAAACTCTCTGATACAATCGAGAGCACCCCTTCTGGTCAAAAATGCTGTCTGTGATCGTTCTGTGATGACCATATACTCATGTGGTTGCCCAAGCCAGAAACGCATCAGGCCAATCTCAACAATGTTCACGCTATTCTCACTCAAAATCAAAGCTCCCTATGTGTCTGCTCACGATCAAAATGATAGGTAAACGTCACCTCATCTCCGTGTTCATTCATAACGCCACCCGTTGATGTGTAAAGTTGCATTGCCGCGATATTAGATTTATCAATGTACACCCACATCTTCATGATCGATTTTTCTCTGCAGATATCCTTAAGCGCACTGATGAGTGCTTTGCCCGTTCCTTTACCACGGTGTTCTTTATCTACTTCAACCTCATAGAAAAAAACCATGTCTTGTGCTCTATCAACCCTCTCTATGCTATATGCCAGTGCAAAGCCTATCGGTTTGTTCTTCTCCAATGCTACGAGTAAAATATTCTCATCCCTCTGCAGGAAATTCGAAAGATACGTCGCTGACAGAGAGTGTGTCACTTTTTTGTCAATGTTTGACTTAAGCAAGGTTATTGCTTGCTTTGCCAGTACCGCATCATCAGGACGCAAGCGCTGTATGTGCATGCCTTACCTATTGCCATTTTTTTGGTATCTTTCCGATTATATAGCCAATCACAACACCGATCACGAGCATGACAAGTGCAAGTATAATACGAGACATGTACAGCCGCCAGAAAAAAAACTGCACTGTGACTACTTGCGTATTCTGGATAACAATCACAAGGGCGAGAATCGCAAGAATTATAGCAATGATTGTCTTCGGCTTCATGGTGATTTTGTGTGCTTCTTCGTTGACATACCGAATAAGACATAGAGCGGGCAAAAACCTATAACACTCGTCACTATGAAGATTATCGCAATAATGCCGAAGATGACTGCCAAAGCACCCTGTAGCACATTGGTGAAAAGCAACACTGCGATTATGATCGCGATGAGGATACGGATTATTCTATCAGGTGACCCCATATTGAGTTTCATAAATGCTCCTCCTTTGAGAGTATGAATACACAATGAGTATAGACGAAAACCATAACCTGTCAATCTATTGGGAAGAAACAAAAAAGGCCCCCAGAACGGGGGCCTTTTTCACCTACGTTTTTACTACGCAAGCTTTATTTTTGTGGCTTTTTCGCCTTTTGGCGACGCAGTGATTTCGAACTCGACCCGGTCACCCTCATTGAGAGTACGGTAACCGTCACCGACGATGTCCAGGAAGTGAGCAAACACATCACCACTGCCATCTTCTTTCTCGATGAAGCCGTAGCCTTTTCTACTGTCAAACCACTTTACTGTTCCGTATGACATATTTCTCCTTTCAAGCTTCTATTTATTGAATGGGAATAAAATAGGAATATTCTACTCGTCCTCCAATAACGTACAGCTTGTTTACTCTTTAATTATATGTGAAAACTCACATATGTCAAGACACTTCATGACGCTTCGGCAGGCTCGGTCTTGCGCAGCAGCATCCTGTGGGTACAATAACTAAAAAGGTCAGCAATGGTTCAGCGTCAATCAATCAATGTCTTAATGGGTCAAATCATAGCATTACTTTTCCTTGTGTTGTGTGCATCTGATTCGCGGGCACCCTCTACAAAAAGCAGCACTGCTCTTCATATCCCGTTTCAACTCGCAAGAAACACAATCATACTGCCGGTAACCGTAGGCGAGTCCCGAGAGCTCAAGGTCATTCTGGATACGGGCATGCACTTCGAGGGTCTCCTCTTGTACAACAACGAAGGTATCTCGATGGAAAATGGTATTGAGGTTCTTGTGCCAGGTGCTGGCGCTGATGCACCATCAACTGCGCTCATGGCAGAATCAGCTTCATTTCGTGTCGGCGACGTCGAGTTTACGAACCAAAGAATTATTGTTTTGCAGAGTGAAACGATGAAAGGATTTCTGTCTGATGGTGTTACCGGATACTCGCTTTTTGGCAACTATATTGTCGAAGTGGACTATGACAGATTGCTTATCATCCTTCACCAATCTGAGAAAATCGAGGTCGATACGTCCTGGCATCTATTTACCCTGACCTTCAAGGACAATAAAATTCCCTGGATCGAGGCAACGGTCAACACCACGGGTGAACAAGAAGTACCGGTCTCACTATACATAGATCTGGCATCAAATGAGGCACTCGAGCTACTGGTACGAGAGGATATGACGTTTGAGCTTCCCGATAATCTCGAAGACACATACCTCGGTCGAGGACTAAGCGGTGACATTTACGGCCACAAAGGAAGAATATCGTCTTTGAGATTGGGTTCCTTTGAACTGGTAGATGTTCTGACCGCGTTCGCTCCTGCTGAGGTCAGATCAAAACAAGTGGGTGCCGATGGCATTATCGGCAACAATGTGCTTCGACGATTCAATTGCATTTTTGACTACGAAAACGCGCAACTCCACATAAAACCCAATGCACATTTTACCGAACCGTTCTAAGCTCTCGACTCAATCGCAACAGAAGCATGCTCCGATGAACGAATGGGTTGCTCTGCGTCATAGCACGTACGGTTGGTATTACGACCTGGGCAAATCTGTACAAAAAGCTAGCATTGACACATATTCGTCACGAACTATACTACGGAAGTGACTGTCATTCTTTGTTGCATGATTATGGTTTCAGCTAACATGAATATCGCATCAGAAAGTATCCTGTTCACTTCGGTTGTGTTTCCAAGCACATCATCAGAAACTAATGCCGTGCTTCTTGCCGCAAGCATTCGCGAATATGCCGGGTCACTCGCTCACGCGCCGATCTGTTTTTTTGTACCGGAATACGGAGAACAACTCACTATGGCCACGAGAAACAAGCTCGACTCGCTTAATGTCAGGCTCGTTCCTCTCGAACTCGACAAAGAAGTACTACGTTTTCCACTCGCTCACTACCCTCTGATAGCCGCTGCTGCAGAATCCTTGGCAAAGGACACAACTAATTTTCTTGTCTGGCTGTGCACGAACACGATTGTGCTACAAGAACCAGCAGCATTTATTCTGCCCAACGACAAAAACCTCGGGTACAGACCAGTGCATCATACCAATGTTGGATCGCCCTATAACACACCCCTCGACTCCTACTGGACACTCGTTTACGAGTACTGCAATGTACCGGAAGATCGCATCTTTCCCATGAAAACACATGTGGAAGGAGCGACCATACGACCATACTTCAATGCTGGCTTTCTGATTACGCGACCAGAAAAGGGACTCTTCAAGGCGTGGCGTAACACGTTCCTCGCGATCTATCGGGAAAACAGTCTCCAGGAACTCTATCAGAACGATGAACGGTATGCTATCTTCATACACCAGGCAGTACTGTCGGGAATTATACTACGAATGTTTACGCTCGATGAAATGTACGAATTGCCTCATAAATACAACTACCCCCTGCATCTTCATGCAGAGGATATCACTGATCATCGTCCTTTGACATTAGAAGAATGCATAACTGTCCGCCACGAAGGATTCTACCGAGACTCATCGTGGGCAGAAAAAGTGCCTGCACGAGAGCCGCTCAAACAGTGGCTCGCAAAACACCTGCAATCCCAGTAGTTCGTATTCGGAGTCCCAGCCCAATAACCTAAACCAGCACCTGAGGCACCACCCGCTATATCGACATATGCACATATGTGCATATGCACAATTGCACAT
>DAOVBK010000135.1 GCA_030670605.1 Candidatus Stahliibacteriota bacterium | reverse complement strand
GCACTGCCTCCGCTTCTGCGACGGTCGCGGTCTTCAATACGACGTTTTGAAAATCTTCAATTGATATTTCTCTTGACATATCTCCCTTCTTCAGCTTCTTGACCTGAATGTCAATCACATCATCACTCAATTTCTGAAAGAGTATTTCAGGTTTCCCAATGGTGGGAGCAACCGTGGGCCTCTTGATGTCATCCCATTGTTGTGGTATGAAATTGATCATTTTCTTAATCTTCTCAGCAGTATACGGCAGGAACGGCTCGATAAGGACAGCGAGCGATGTTACAATCTTCATGCAGACAAACATCGTTCGCTCGCACGCCAGGTTATTTGTCTTACGTGTCGACCATGGCTCTTCATGATCAAAATAGCGGTTTGCCTCCTGTACGATTCTCATGACTTCCTGTAGACCATTCTTGAACTCGAAGTTCTCCAGTCGTTCACCTATGGTGGAAGGAGTATCCTCAAGCAAACGGAGGATTCTGTTATCACGTTCTGTAAATGAAGACGATGCCGGTACTGACAGATTATAGTATCGTTGAATGAATGTCAGTGTGCGATTAACGAAATTACCGAGAATATCAGCCATCTCATTGTTGTGCCATGTCTGAAAATCCCGCCAGGTGAAATCTGTATCACGTGTTTCTGGTGCATTGCGCGTCAGTACATAGCGCATAGAATCTGCATCGAATTCCTTCAGATATTCTGGTAACCAGATTGCATAGTCCTTGGATGTTGAGAATTTACCACCATCAAGATTCAAGAACTGATTTGCAGGTATATCAGCAGGCAGCACATAGTCGCCATACGCCATGAGCATCGCTGGCCAGATCAGCGCATGGAACACGATGTTGTCCTTGCCAATAAAGTGGATCAAGCGTGTCTCTTTGTTGAGCCAGTACTCTTTCCACAAATCTGGCTTGCCCTGCTTCTCAGCCCACTCAATCGTTGACGAAATGTAACCGATCGGCGCATCAAACCACACATACAAAACCTTGCCTTTGGCTTCCTCAAGCGGAACCGGCACGCCCCATGACATGTCACGGGTTATTGGACGGTCCTGTAGTCCCTCCTTGAGCCACCCCTTTACAAATCCGAGAACATGCTCTTTCCAGTTTTTCTTTTGCTCAATCCACGCATTTAGTTTTTCCTGGAATGCTGTGAGCTTGAAGTACCAGTGCGTGGTCTTTGTCTTTTTCGGCGTCTCACCGCACACGAGACACCTCGGTTCGATAAGCATGAATGGTTCTAACCAACCACCGCACGATTCGCATTGATCACCGCGCGCACCATCACTATCACACTTCGGACATTTCCCGGCGATATACCGATCCGGAAGAAAACGTTCACAGCGTGGACAGAAATACTGTTCGTTCTCTTTCTGATAAATAAATCCCTTGTTATAAATCTTCGTAAAAAAATCCTGCGCAAGGCGGTGGTGAATGGGCAGTGTCGTACGGGAGAAATTATCAAAGGTCATGCCAAATTCCTTGAATGAGTCCTTTATTGACGTATGGTAGCAATCAACTATTTGCTTGGGTGTTTTGTTCTGCTTTTCCGCACTGATCGTGACTGGAACTCCATGTTCATCAGTACCACAAATGTACACGACATCACGACCCTTGAGCCGTTGATACCGGACATAGATATCTGCCGGCAAGTATGCTCCCGCGAGATGCCCGAGATGCAAATTACCATTCGCGTACGGCAATGCACTGGTAACAAGCAATTTCATGCGCTATTATAGACAAAAGCATGTGGAAGTCAAGTCCACGCCAGTTCAATGAAAAGTGTGTAGTACTGCCCAGAGCCTGTGAGTTGACATTGATGCTGTTCTGTATATAATACGGTGTGGTATTCATCCTTATCCTCCTCAACATAACACCACCAACTAATGTCCAAGCCTATGACAAACCAAACGATGCGGGCACTGCCATCATAGTCAACTGGCAGCTTTCACAGGATGATGCGCTTATTGAAAGATATGTTGTTTTGAGAAGAACACTACCTGATACAATATCTGAGAACATCGGTTTTACCAAAAGCGGCAATGACTTCTTCGAAGACGACAAAACAGAAGAGGGTAAGGAATACACCTATATTGTTGCCGCATCCCGCAATGCTGAATTGTTTTATTCGGCACCGAGTAATACTACACAATCCTTTCCGCAGTTCTTTCATACGGGTAAAATAAGTGTCTTACTTTGCATCATTGCATTTACTGTGTTTCTGGCATACTTTGTGACAAAAGCGAAAGCGGGTAAAGAATTCTTCATCCGCAAAATCCCCGGATTAGATGCTGTGGATGAGGCAGTGGGTAGAGCAACAGAAATGGGCAAACCAATACTGTATGTACCAGGTTTGGGCGATATCGACTGGACGGCAACCATTGCCTCGCTGAATATCCTCGGTGAAATCGCCAAAAAGATCGCCGTCTATGACACACCGCTCATAGTCTGTAATCGATGGTCAGTCGTCTATACGGTATCCAAAGAGGTTGTGAAAGAAGCTTTTGTAAGTGAAGGTAAACCAGACAAATTCAGAGAAGACTATGTACGGTACCTCACTGAGGCGCAGTTTGGATTCGCCGCTGCAATCAATGGTATCATGCTACGGGAAAAACCTGCTACTAACTTTTTTATTGGCAGGTTCTGGGCAGAATCATTGATTATTGCCGAAACAGGTACGCAGACCGGAGCTATTCAAATTGCCGGAACTGATTCAGTACTGCAGCTTCCGTTTTTTGTTGCTGCCTGTGATTATACACTCATTGGTGAAGAACTCTATGCAGCATCGGCATATTTATCCCGAGAACCGCTCCTCTTAGGTTCACTTAAAGCACAGGACTATAGCAAACTCATCATTTTCATCATTCTATTTGGCTTCACCATCCTCTCATTCTTCAATATTGATCTCCTTTCCTCGCTCAGTGTACAATGAAACGCAAATTACCTTTAGCAATCTGTTTAGTAATCGGCACCGCAATGATCATACAATACTTCATTCCCCACCCTCTATCCTTGGAATTTAGTAGTACAATCAACAAATGGTATATAGTTTTAGCTGCATTTGCCCTGGTTCTGGCAATTGGTAATCTCATTAGGCATCACAGCAATAAGATTCAAAAGAGAAAGGAAAATTGGCCCTACAGTTTTGTCACACTCATAGGCATGGGAGCAATGGCAATCATTGGGCTGTTCTGGGGTGTCCAGCCTGAATCGCTCTATCAAAAAATCTACCTTCATATTATTACCCCGCTTGGCGCAACAATGTTTGCTCTACTCGCCTACTACATGGCATCTGCAGCGTATCGCTCCTTTCGAGCACGAAGCCTCGAGGCAACATTGCTTCTGGTGGCAGCTTTCATTGTGATGATTGGATTCATGCCCTTCGGGCAGTACATTCATCCGCGCTTTCCTGCTTTTGCTGAATGGATTATGAAAGTTCCTAATATGGCTTCACAACGTGGTATCGTGTTTGGTGTCGCCCTTGGGTCTATCTCAACCGCCCTGAAGATTATTCTCGGCATTGAGCGTTCGTGGCTTGGGGGTAAAGAGTGAAGTGGTACGAAGCTATAGGTAATATAGATCGCAGAATTATCTATCTTCTCCTTACGCTATTTGTCATATTACCATTCTTTGTGCCATTTTCAATGCGTCAGAATATAATGCCACAGACGCAACAGCTTTTTGACTTCGTTGAATCAATACCTCCACATGATAAAGCAGTGATGCTCGCGGTTGACTATACACCACAGACGATGCCTGAATGTCATCCAATGGCTATTGCACTGCTGACACACTGTTTTGCAAGAAATATTCCGGTCGTAGGTCTGTCTTTTAACGTACAAGCACCTGGCCTTGCGGTTGATGCCTTTGCGACCGTGGCAGATTCGATTAATAGCGCGGCAATGAGTCAGGAAGATTCGGTCATCTATGGCAGAGATTATGTATATCTTGGCTGGAAATCAGGATTCATAGCAGCGATGCTCGATATGGGTGAGAGTATTGCAGGGGTGTTCCCCCGGGATTACTTCAGAAATTCAGTGGATTCCTTTCCTTTAATGCAGAAGGTACAGAACTACAAAAATGTTGCCATTGCCATCATTCTATCTGCCTCGGACTACCCAGAGTATTGGGTACTCTATCCACAATCACGTTATGGAGTGAAAATAGGGGCAGGATTGACTGCAGTCATGGCACCAAAATATTATCCATTCCTGCAGACAGGACAATTGTCTGGTATGATGTCAGGCATGAAAGGTGCAGCAGAATATGAGCATTTAGTACTCAATAGTGGCTATGCAAAAAGCCTTGGCAGAGCGGACACGGGTATGAACTCACAATCAATGATTCACATCTTGATCATCGTTTTCATCATTCTCGGCAATATCGGGTATTTCTTCTCAAGGAGGAAACGTGAGCTCTGATCCCTGGATTTGGATAGCGGCGTTCCTGACCTTGATGATATTCTCGTTTCTGTTCAAAGACAATCCGTTCTACAAATTTGCTGAGCACCTCTTTGTCGGTGTGGCAAATGGATATTACATTGCATTCTACTGGCACAACGCTCTGAGGCCAAATCTCTTTGACCCTCTCAGTGCAGGGAATTTTGTCTATATCATCCCATTACTACTAGGGCTCATGTATTTTACAAAATTCATCCCAAGGGTCTCCTGGCTCGTGCGTATCCCAATTGGGTTTATGATTGGCTGGGGCGCAGGCATCTCTATACCTGCATATTTCCAGGCATTCGTGCTTAGGCAACTAGAGGGCACAATAGTCACACCCCAAAGTTTCACCAACACGACTGAAGGCATATGGGCACTCATTGTTCTGATTGGAGTTGTGTGCACTTTAGTATACTTCTACTTCTCAAAAGAGCACAAAGGCATTCTCAAGCCCATCGCACGGATCGGCATCATCTTCATTATGATCGGATTCGGCGCTTCTTTTGGATACACGGTCATGGCACGTGTCAGTCTCTTGATCGGTCGGTTCCAGTTCCTGCTCGGCCCGTGGCTGGGATTGATAGAATGAGAAAACCAGTGGATAGATGAGAGTTGTCAGATGAAAGTGAAAAAGAATACACTAACCACTCGTATCTCGCATGGTGTATCCCGCACT
>DAOVBK010000250.1 GCA_030670605.1 Candidatus Stahliibacteriota bacterium | reverse complement strand
ACCATACACCGAAGCCGGCGTATACTCATCATTCGCACTCACTAACCACTCATCACCATCCTGCGGCAATAACGTATCCAACAGATACGTACCATTACGCAAACCAATTAAACCACCATTGAGATACAAAAACCGCGTATTACCCATACCCGTACCCGGACGCAACGTATCATGCGACTCCTGCACCCACGGATTCATGTTCCCATACCAGGTAAAACACCAACCCGCACCGAAATGACGCGTCGCCGGCGTATTCTGATACGGACGATACGGAATCTCATCACCAGTTATCACATCAAACACCCGACACGTATACGCATCACCACCAGCACCAACCCACTCAATCCGATAATCATTACCACGCCACGCCCAAAAACCATGCATGTACAACGAATCGGTCGCATTCTCCGCCGCCGGTAAACGCACATCCAAATCATACTTCACCCACTCAGCCGGATACGAACCAACCACAACCTCAACCGAATCAAAGGGCTGCGCAAAGGTACCCATGTCCGGCGTACCAAAATCAGCACCCACCGCAATCCCATCAACCATGCTAAACTCATGGGGGACAAAACCAGCACCCAATCGCACGGTCATGGTCAACGAATCAACCACAACACCATCAACATTCTCTAAGACCGCGGTATACTGCGCAGCACCAATCGGAAACCAAATTTGCCCTGACGTATCCGGAATGAGAATGGTAACCGTATCCGGTGCCAAATAACCCACGGTCACCGGACGATCCACATCCACATCAAACGCCAATATCACCGTACCGTCAACATAGTCTGCCAGCAACGGATTACCACTCTGCGACTCCACAACGACCGCTTCCGGCGGAAGATAATCCGCTGGATCCCGACGTGGCACTGTGCTCGAACTCACCAAACCACTCTCAAACCAGAGAGGACGCGGACCATCAACCGTAACCTCAACACTATCGTAAATATATATCCACTCACTACCCGGATCATACCACACCGAGTCGATAACAAAAAGCGAATCATACGTATACGCCTCTTTGACGAAGTTGTAGTCGAACGCAGTCACTGCATAGTGGTACTCCAACCCGTTACGCACATCATCATCTGTGAATGAATGGTAGATACCCGTATCCTCAGCACGAATACGGATCGAATCAGGCTGTGTGTGATCCTCAAAGACAATGCCATTCTGCAAGTCACAACGCGCCAAAAGCTCCCAGTCATCGGTCTGGCCAGTTATGCTCTTCCATATGCCGTACCCTTCAAAGTCATATTGCTGGTAGAATGGATCGAAGAGCGGTGTGCCCGGTATGCTCACGATGTCATAATACGGGTCAGGCGTCACCTCAGGCAAGTTGTCCCAGACGAGCGTAACCTGTTTGTCAGCAGGTATGAGTGTTACATTGGGTGGCGGTGGCGGTCCAGGCAAGAGCCAGTTCTTATCATAGATGAACTGGGCGGTGTTGTCGATCTCGACAAGTGCTGTATCAGGTCGTGCGTATATACCTTCCCAGTAAGCAAGGACAATGCCGACGAGCACAGTCACCGTGGAATCAGCTTCGAGGTCAAACGGACCACTGCACTGCAAGAATCGCTGGTCATCAGGCTGTGGCGGTACCGTATCGAACGGTTCATACACCAGAGTCAGGTAGTTGTATCCAGCAAGGGTAACATAACGTTCTGGGTCAATGTTTGGCTCAACCTGCAGGGTAAAGCGCTTGAACGCAGTCATACCCATTTGCGGGTTCTCTGACGGGTCACGCCAGTCTGGTGTGCCGTCAAGGTCAACATCCCACTTGTATTCAGGCCAGTTGTTTACATAGTACGCACTGTCCTGCTCATACTGATCAGGAATGGTATCATTATCCTTGTCAGCACCTTCAACCAGGTCATACGGGCTCTGCAGGTAGTCAAACCCGATCACACCAGGAAACTCTTCCCAGCCACCTTCTGGTTCTTCCTGCCATTGATAGCCAAGGTCGTCAACCCAGAGTGAATCGCCGTCGATCACGTACCACTTGCCGACAATACCCGAGATAATGTCGTTCTGATTCGGTGCCGCCTCATTACCAATATCATTATCTGTTGCTACACCGAAATAGCAATTGGTAAGTGTCCGTGGCTCGTCAAGTTGACCCGTTACATTCTTGACCTCGTACTTGATGAAGATAATATCCTGTGTCGCACTCAGGTTCCACGCATACACGGTCTGGTATACTTCAAGACCGATCGGTCGGGTATCACCGGGAACGTGTCGTGTCTCATCAAGGTCATTGTATGCACACCAAGAATCCTGATGTGACTTCGACACTTGCGGCGCCATTGGAAACGTTGCTGCCGGGGGTGGCCAGGTCGTCGGGTACATGAATATGATCGCATCAGGATCACTTGGCGACATACCAGCCAATCCTGGTGTATACTCCTTTTCACCACCATGTGGACCGTAGCCAATGGTCACGAGCGTATCACCGGTCGCTTCATCGATCGTGCCAAACCACGAACCAGCACCGTAGATATAGTTGTGCGTTGTGCCTTTGGGCCACCAGAGCCCAGCGTCGCCTCGCTCATCCTGGCCGAAATGGCCGAAGTTCGAAATAGAACACTCGACCTGATTAATGTCATGTGTTTTTATTTGGTTCTCACGACCGAACCGACCCGGCACCGCAGTACGGCTGAATCCGAGAATAGCAAATAGTAGTAGTGGTATTATTATCTTTTTCATTATTTCCTCCCTGGATTAGAACCCGACGCTCAATCCGAGCCTCATTCTGAACGGGCCATTATAGTCTTCTTCGGGATCTACGTAGTAATCATTGCGTGCAATAATATACTCTTCTTTCATTTCTACTGGTGTTAGCAAACCATCGTGATTGTAGTCAGCCTGCGGTGAATAGCGGTCAGACGTGAATGGAATACTCGTGAACAGACCAAGACTCGGCTCGGGATCACCATGGTTATCCGGTTTACCGGTTGTCACATAGACATCGACGATCTGCTCAGTATTGAAAAGATTGTAAATGAGACCGCTAAAGGTCACATTCACACCACTAATACTGAAGCGCCGTGCAAATGTCCAGTCCACATTCCAGTAGCCAGGCATGCGGGCTGA